>JBGSLE010000445.1:0-5748 GCA_041740875.1 Pontiella sp.
GAAGGCGTGGCTGGCGGGCTGGGCGATGAGTTCGGCGCTGGCGGGCTGCCTGGTCGGGGCGCTGCTCTCCGGCGCGGTCACCGATCGCGCGGGGCGCAAGAAGGTGCTGGTAGGGGCGGCGGTCTTGTTTGCCGTTTCGGCCGTTTGGACGGCGCTTGCCCACAACTTTACCGCCTTCATCTGGGCGCGCATCATCGGCGGGGTGGGCATTGGATTGGCCTCCAACGTTTCGCCGATGTATATCGCCGAGGTTGCCCCGTCCGCGATGCGCGGCAAGTTTGTTTCCATCAACCAGCTGACGATCGTGATCGGCGTGCTGGCGGCGCAGGTCGTCAACCTGCTGATCAGCAAGCTCGACCCGTTGCCGGACAACGCCACGACCGGGATGATCCTCGGCTCCTGGAACGGGCAATATGGCTGGCGCTGGATGTTCGCCGCCGAAACCGTTCCGGCCGCGCTCTTTTTCCTGCTGGCGCTGGCGGTGCCGGAATCGCCCCGCTGGCTGCTCAAGCAGTCCCGCACGGAGCAGGCGCGCGGAATCCTCGCCAGGATCGGCGGCGAAGCCTATGCCGCAAGCGAGGTGGCGGAGATCGAGGCGACGCTGGTAGGCGAGCACAACCGCGTGGACTACAAGGAGCTGCTCCACCCGAAGCTGCTCAGGATCCTGGGGCTGGGCATCTTCATCGCGATGTTCCAGCAATGGTGCGGCATCAACGTCATCTTCAACTATGCCCAGGAAATCTTCGAAGCCGCCGGCTACGACGTCAACGCCATGATGTTCGGCATCGTGATTACGGGAATCGTCAACCTGGTCTTCACCTTCGTTGCGATCCGGACGGTGGACCATTGGGGGCGGCGTCCGCTGATGCTGCTCGGTTCCGGCGGGCTGATGGCCACCTACGCCATTCTCGGCGCCTGCTACTGGCTGGGCCTCCAGGGCATTGTGGTGATCGTTGTGGTGATGGTCGCCATCGCCTGCTACGCGATGACGCTCGCGCCGATCACCTGGGTGCTGCTCTCCGAAATCTTCCCGAACCGCATCCGCGGCGCCGCCATGAGCCTCTGCGTCTGCGCGCTCTGGATCGCCTGCTTCGCGCTGACCGTCACGTTCAAGCCCATCAACGTCGCGCTCGGCGCGGCGGGCACCTTCTGGCTCTATGGCGCGATCTGCCTGGTCGGCTTCATCGTGATCAAGCTGCGCGTACCGGAAACCAAGGGCAAGTCGCTCGAAGAGATCGAACGTGAAATCGCGGATTGAGAGACGACGATGAATTCTTTGGAGAAACAGGATGGGTAACGTAGACGCACAACGCGATCCGCTTTGGATCCCGACCTACGGGTTGGGCGCGCCGGAAAAAAATCCGCTCTTTTTTGAAAAGCGGATCTACCAGGGATCGTGCGGGAAGGTGTATCCGCTGCCGTTCATCGACAAGGTCTTCGATGTGGCTGAGCCGCGCGAATACGACTCCGTAAAATTGGAGAATGAGTTTGTCCGCCTGGTGATGCTGCCGGAAATCGGCGGGCGCATCTTCCTCGGCCAGGACAAGGTCAACAACGACTATGATTTTTTCTACCGCCAGGATGTCATTAAACCCGCGCTGGTCGGCCTCGCCGGCCCCTGGATTTCCGGCGGCGTGGAATTCAACTGGCCGCAGCACCATCGCCCGGGCACCTACATGCCGGCCGATCTGCACATCGAAGAAAAGGCGGACGGCGCCCGGATTGTCTGGCAGAGCGAACACGACCCGCTCAACCGGCTGAAGGGAATGCATGGTGTTTGCCTGCGCCCCGGCAGCGCCTTGGTGGAGCTCAAGGCGCGGCTGTTCAACCGCACCTCTTGCACGCAAACCTTTCTTTGGTGGGCGAACGTGGCGGCCCGCGTGCATGATAACTACCAGAGCTTTTTTCCGCCGGACGTCCACTATGTCGCCGACCATGCCGTGCGCGCGCAAAGCTCGTTCCCGCTCGCGAACAACGGCTATTACGGCGTCGATTATGGCAACCGTCCGGGCGCGAACGATCTCAGCCGGTACGCGAACATTCCGGTTCCGACCAGCTACATGGTGTGCGATACGCGGTTCCATTTTTTCGGGGGCTACGATTACGACGCCGAAGGCGGTTTCATCCATGTCGCCAACCGGCACATCGCCCCCGGAAAAAAACAGTGGACCTGGGGCAACCATCGCTTCGGCTGGGCGTGGGACCGGGAACTCACCGATGAAAACGGCCCGTACGTCGAACTCATGGCGGGTGTCTACACCGACAACCAGCCCGACTTTTCCTACCTGCTGCCCTACGAAACCAAGACCTTTTCGCAATTCTGGTGGCCCTACAAGAAGATCGGCCCCGTGCAGAATGCGACGAACGACGCGGCCGTGCGCCTGGTGCTCAACGCGGACCGGACGCTCGATCTCGGCGCGGTGGTTTCGCGCAGGATCGACGGCGCGCGCGTGGTGCTGACCGATGGCGACACCGTTTTGATCGATGAGCGCACCGATCTGTCGCCGGACCGCCCTTGGCAAAACAAGGCCTTGAAATTTAACGGCGACGATTTCCAATCATTGGAACTTTCCGTGGAAGGGCTCGTCTCCTACCGCCCGGTTGACGTTTCAAAACTGGAGCGCAATCGTGAAGTAGCGACGGAGCCGGCCGCGCCGGAAGCGATCCCTACGCTCGAAGAGCTTTACCTGACCGCCGAGCACCTGGAGCAATACCGCCACCCGACGCGTTATCCGGAACTGTATTGGGATGAGGTGTTGCGCCGCGATCCGATGGATGCGCGGACCAACATCGCCTACGGGCGGCGCAAGCTCAACCAGGGGCTCTTCACTGCGGCGGCCAGCCATTTCGAGGCGGCCATCAAGCGCCTGACGCGCCGCCACCCCAACCCCTGCACCGGCGAGGCCCATTACCATCTCGGCTTGGTGCGGCGCTTCCAGCACCGGTGCGACGAAGCCTACGCGGCCTTCTACAAGGCGACCTGGAATTATGAATGGCGCGCCGCGGCCTATTGCGAACTCGCGATGCTCGATTGCCGTAAGGGCGATTTCGCGCAGGCCATCGAACATTGCGAAGCCGCGCTCGACACCAACCGCCAAAACAACAAGGCCGTCGTCCTGAAGGCGCTGGCCATGTGTAAGCTCGGGCGAGATGCGTCCGGTGTTTTGGCCGAGCTGCTGGCCGTCGATCCGCTCGACCACTGGGCGCGACATGCGGCGAACGATACCGACGGCTTCCTCGCAAAGAGCCGCAACGATGCGCAGACCGTATTGGACCTGGCCTACGACTACGCCGATGCCGGGTTTTTCGATGAAGCCGTCGCGCTGCTGGAGCTGCACCACGCGAACGCGGTGGCGCCGGTGGCGGTACCCAACCCGCTCGGAAAATCGCAACTCACGCACTACGCGCTCGCCTGGCTGAAAAACGACGCCGCATTGCTCGAACAAGCGCGGGCGCTGGAGCCGTCCTATCTCTTTCCGTCGCGCCTGCACGACCAGCTGGTGCTCGAATGGGCGCTGGCGCAGCCGGGCGCCGACCGCAACGCGGCGTTCGGACTCGGCAACTATCTCTACGACCGCAAGCGGCATGAAGAGGCGATCGGATGCTGGGAGGCGGCGCGCGCGGCCGATCCCAGGTTCGCGACGGTTTGCCGCAACCTCGGCATTGCCTACTGGAATGTCCGGCACGAGGGTGCGGCCGCCCGGACGGCCTATCTCCAGGCCGTGGCGAACGATCCATCCGACGCACGCATTTTCTTTGAATACGACCAGCTCCGCAAAAAGATCGGCGACCCGCTGGAGGACCGGTTGGAGCTGCTGCTCTCCCGTCCGGAACTGGTCGCGGAGCGCGACGACTGCACGGTCGAGATGGCCGCCCTCTACAACGAAACCGGCCAACCGGAAAAGGCGCTGGCACTGGTGTTGGCGCGGCGCTTCCATCCGTGGGAGGGCGGCGAAGGCCAGGTGTTGCGGCAATACACGGCGGCGCGCCTGCGGCTCGGCCAGAGGGCGCTGGAGTCGGGCGATGCCGAAACCGCGCTGGCCCATTTCCGGCAGGCCATGGACGCGCCTGAAAACCTGGGCGAGGACTTCCACCTGCTGCAGGCGAAGGCCGATGTGAACTATTGGAAGGGCAGGGCGCTGTGCGCCCTCGGCCGGGAAGACGAAGCCGTGGCGTGCTTCGAAGCCAGCGCGGCGGAGGCGGGCGATTTCCAGGCCATGGCGGTGACGGCGCATTCCGGGCTCTCCTACTTCCGGGGGTTGTCGCTGCTTGAGCTGGGGCGGGCCGAAGCGGCACGGGCGCTGTTCGAGGATTTCAAAATTTTCGCCGGGCGGGAGCTGGAGGCGGAGGCGCGGATCGATTATTTCGCCACGTCGCTGCCGTTGCTGCTGGTTTTCGAGGACGATCTGGATAAAACGAAGCGACGCGAAGCGGCGCACTTGCTGGAGCTGGCAAACGCCGGACTGGAACGTTGCGGAGTCCTAAAAACACAAATGGAGCATCTATGAAAATGATCGGCCGCATCCTTGCATGCCTCTGCTACGCGGGGCCGTTTTCCCTCCTTGCGGCGGAAAAGCCCAACATTGTTTTCATCCTCGCCGACGATCTCGGCTTTGGCGACGTGGGGTGCAACGGGGCGACCCGAGTGCAGACACCGAACATTGATCGCATCGCCAAAGAGGGCATCTCGTTTGGCAATGCGCATACCACTTCTTCCACCTGCACGCCTTCGCGCTATGGCCTGCTGGCGGGGGAATATCCCTGGCGCAAAAACGGAACCGGAATCCTGCCGGGGGACGCGGCCCTCATCATCGATCCGGAAAAAGCCAGTTTGCCCTCCATGCTGCAACGGGCGGGCTACCGCACCGGCGTGGTTGGCAAGTGGCATTTGGGGCTGGGCGACGGCCGGATCGACTGGAACCAGCGCATCGCACCGGGGCCCAAGGAAATCGGCTTCGACTATTCCTTCCTGGTTCCCGCGACCGGGGACCGCGTGCCGTGCGTCTATCTTGAAAACCAGCAAGTCGCCGGACTGGATCCCGCCTATCCCATTGCCGTCAGCTACAAGGATCCGATCGGGGACGAGCCGACGGGCGCAGCCCATCCGGAACTGCTCAGGGTGAAGCCAATTCGGGGGCATCGCCAGCACGACGGCTCCATCGTGAACGGCATCGGGCGGATCGGCTACATGAGCGGCGGAAAGGCCGCCCGCTGGAACGACGAGACGATGGCGGATACGCTGGTGGCGAAGGCGGAGGCGTTCATCAAGGAGAGCCGGCAGGAGCCGTTTTTCCTCTACTTCTCTACGCATGACATCCATACGCCGCGCGTGCCGCATCCGCGCTTCCGCGGGAAATCGCCCATGGGCGTGCGCGGCGATGCCATCGTGCAGCTCGACTGGTGCGTCGGGGAACTGCTCAACCTGCTGGATTCGCTCGGGCTGGGCACCAATACGCTGGTGGTTTTCAGTAGCGACAACGGCCCGGTGGTGACCGATGCCTACGATGACGGCGCCGCCGAAAGCCTAGGCGACCACAAACCCGCCGGCCCGTTTTCCGGCGGTAAATACACGATCCAGGAAGGCGGAACGCGCGTTCCCCTCCTGATCCGCTGGCCTGGCCGCATCGCCCCCGGAACCACCAGCGCGGCCCTCGTCTGCCAGGTTGATTTCCTGGCGTCGCTTGCCGCGCTGACCGGAACGGAGCTGTCGGCCGGCGATGCACCGGACAGCGTCGACGTGCTGGCGGA
>JBGSLE010000446.1:0-4446 GCA_041740875.1 Pontiella sp.
GCAGCGGCTGGAGCACCTTGCCATCGAGCCCGCCAGGCACCTTGCCGCCGGCCGCAGCGACGAAGGTCGGCAGCAGGTCGAGGGAGATGACCGGTTCGGAAACGGTTGTGCCCGCCTGCGCCACGCCGGGCCATTTGATCGCCAGCGGAACGCGGTAGCCGCCCTCGAAGGGCGTCCATTTGTAGCCGCGCAGCGGGGTGTTGTCCGATGCGTTCTTTTCCGAGCCGCCGTTGTCGCTCAGGAAAACCACCACGGTGTTTTTTTCCAAGCCGCAGGCTTCCAGATGCCCCAGCACCCGCCCGACCTGGCGGTCCAGGCCGATGACCAGCCCCATGTAGGCCTGCCGACGCTTGCCTGCGTCCGGAAAAAGCGCCTGGGCCGCTGCGAGGCTTTGGGCGTCCGGCTGGAGCGGCTCGTGGGGCGCCGTGAAGGAGAGGAACAGGAAAAACGGCTTGCCCATCGACTGCGCCTCGTCCAGGAATTCGATGGCGGCGTCGCCCTGGGTTTCGGTGACGTGCCGGATCGCCGACTCGGGCAGGAAGACGCCGTTTTTCTCCAGTTGCTGGTATTTCTCGGGAACGAGGTCCTGGTTGAATTTTTCGACCGGGAAAAAAGAGCGGCTGCCGCCGCGCAGGCCGTTGAAATAGTCGAAGCCCCGCTGGTTCGGCGCAAACCGGTCGGCATAACCCAAATGCCACTTGCCGACGATGCCGGTGCGGTAGCCGAGCGCCCGCAGATGGTCGGCGACCGTTTTGACGCCGGGATCGAGCCCCATCCCTTTCCACGCATCGGTCAGCCAGCGCTTGTCGGGGGTTTTGCCCCAGTGCGCGGGAAAGTTGTCGCGGAAGCCGGCGCGCTGCTGGTGCATCCCGGTCAGCATGCCCGCCCGCGACGGCGCGCAGACATTGGCGGAGACATAGGCCTGCGAAAAGCGCACGCCATCGCGCGCGATGCCATCGATATGCGGGGTCGCCTTGCGGTAGGCCGGTTCCCCGTTCTGGAAGCCAAAATCGTGGTAGCCCGCGTCGTCCGCCAGAATGAGCAGAATGTTGGGCGGCCGGACATCCTGCGCCGTCGCAGCCACGCCCGCCAATAGCAACGCCGCAACGCACTGAAACACTCTATTGCGCATGGTCTTCATCCTCCGGATCACCGACTGATTTCGATGGCGCCCAAATCGGGATTCCCGACGATGGGATTGCCAAAAAAGTCCTGCTCCACCGCGAGGCCGAGCGCCAAGCCAACCTCGTCGCCGTCGAGCTTTGGAATAGGGATCCCCCGGTCCTTGACCAGCGCGGCATTGCCCGGCACATAGTCTTCCGCCCGCACGCCGCCGGGCGTTGCAAACTTCGGGTCGCCGGTGAGCATGCTGCTGTCCTTGATGGAGAGGGCCGCCGGCAGGACGGCCGAGTGGAGATAGAGGTTGTTGGCAAAAAACGTGCGCGGCAGGGGGCCGTCCCGACGCTTGTCGATGCGCTTGTCCTGGTCGCCCAGCACATCGAGGGTTTCGCCCATGATGTGGAAAATGTTGTTGGCGATCAACAGCCCTTCGGTGGTCGGGCCGATCGAGAAACACGAACGGCTGTTCGGCCCGACATAGACGGTGTTGTTGTAGATGTAGGAATTGAACGGGCCGCTTTTATCCTTCTTGCCGACGAACCCGCTCGTCCAGAGCACCTTGCCCTCCTGGTGGGCGCCGTCCTCCCCCTTCACGCGGGCGCCGTCGTTGACGCTGATGTTGTAGCGGTAGGCGCAGTTGTGGTTGTCGCCGAGGATTTCGACAAAGCCGCCCTCGTTGTCGATGGTCAGGTTGTATTGCACCACCACGTCGCGGCAGTTGAAGTCGATGTGGATGCCGCACGAATCGCCCTTGCCGCGCGCATGCATGAAGGTGTTCTTCTCGATCAGCACCCGGTTGCAGGTCCAGGGCCAGATGCCGCTGCCGCGCGCATGCATCCGCGGATCGAGGCGCGAGCCGGAGCCGTCCACCACGTTGCCGCGCACCACCAGGTCGTCGACGTTCCCGGGCTGGATGGCCGGCCCGCCGATCTCCTTCATACGGTTGTCGAGCAGCTCCACGTACTGGACGTGCTTGAGGTCGATGGCCTTGAATCCCACCTGCGCCATGCGGCAGTTCCGGACCGAAAAACGGGCGCATGGTTTTTTTGGATTGCCGACGATGGCGATCGCCGTGCCCAGGTGCGTCGTCGGGTTGCGGCCCTCGTGCGGGCTGCCAACCTCGGGATAGATCTTGTAGATCGTCAGCCCTTCCAGCAAGACATCCGATGTCTGGCCGTAGTCTCCCTGGACGTAGACGCCGTAGCGCAAGTGGGGCTTCGAACCATCGATCGTCTTGCCGCCGTCGGCGGTGATCTCCAAATCGCGCACCGCGACATGGCGGGAATTGCGCAGGTGGACACCGGCCAGATGCCCCTTGGCATCGATGACCGGCAGCGGCCCTTCGCCATACGCTTCGATCGCGATGGGCTTCTCCGCCGTGCCTTGCAGTTCGAGCTTCAGGCCGCCCGCGAATCGGGAACCCCGCTTCAGCAGCAGGCGGTCGCCCGGTTCAAACGCAACGGCGTTTGCCTTGGCGAACGACTGCCAGGCCTTCCCCTCCGACAGGCCGTTGTTGGCATCGTTGCCACTGCGACTGTCCACATAAAAGTCCCGCGCGTGCGCTGCGGGGGCAAGCGCCAGCAGAAGCGCGATTTGGATCGATCTCGTTTTATTCGTCATTTGCCGTTGTTCCCTTCCAACTCTTCTCTCGTCATGAAGCCGTCGAGGTTCGCATCCCGCCGGGCGAATTCGGCCTTGGCGGTTGTTTCATTGAAGCTGCGATTTTTCTTCGTGGCCGACGCCTGCGCCCACCCAAGCCACTCGGATTCGGTCACCTTGCCGTCCCCGTTCTTGTCCAAGGTGGCGAACCAATCCCATGCCTTGGCGGCCTTGGCCGGAGCGACGGCGGGAGCAATGGCGGGCGACGGTTTCGCCGTTGCGCGCAGCGCCGCCATCTTCGCCTGCAACGACTGCTTGACCTCGGCGTGTTCGGGAGAGCCGGCGAGGTTGGTCCATTCGCGCGGATCGTTGGCGTGGTCGTAGAGCTCCTCGCTGCCGTTGTTGTAGCGGATGTAGCGCCAGCGCTCGGTGCGGACGGACCAGTGCTGGCGGTCGGGGCTCATCTTTTCTTCCGCCGAGAGCGCGCCCTTGGAATCCTCTCCGGCATAGACCATGGTCAGCGCGGCATCGGGGCCGTTCCATTTTCCGCCGACGGGATCTTCCAGGAACGGGCGGACGCTGTGGCCATCGAGCGGCGCGCCCATTTCGTTCTTGCGCGTATCGCCTTCCAAACCGCAGAGGTCAACGAGCGTGGGATAGAGGTCGATCAGCGCGATGGGATGCTCCGCCACGCCGCCGGGCGTGGCCACGCCGGGGGCGCGGACGACGAACGGCACGCGGCAGCTCTCCTCCCACAGGGAATTCTTGAAGAGGTAGTCCTTCTGCCCCATCTGCCAGCCGTGGTCGCTAGTGAGGACGATGATCGTGTTGTCGCGGAACGGGCTCTTGTCGATCGCATCGACCACCTGGCCGATGCATTCATCGACCGCGGCCACGCAGGCGAGGTAGGCCTGGGTGAAGGTTTTGAGGGCCAGCTTTTTGTCCGGGTAGGATTCCAGCAGCGTGCGGTAGTAGCGCAGCCCCTTTTGCTGCGGATCGAAGACGTCGCGGTAGTGCGTATCGTCGGCATCGCCGGGCTGGATGACGGGAAGCTCGACGGCATCGAGCGGGAACAGGTCGAAATATTTTTGCGGGACATGCAGCGGCGTGTGCGGGCGGATGAAGCCTACGCCCAGGAAAAAAGGCTGCCCGTTTTTCTCCTGCGCAAACCGCTGGATCCGGTCGGCCGCCCACTGCGCGTTGCGCTCGTCGGGCGTCGGGTCGCGGTGGTTGGCATCGGTGATTTTCAAGGGAACCGTCTTGCCCCAGTCGCCGTAGATCCAGCCGCTGGCGGGGTTGCCGTCGTCGAGATAGGCCATGCCTTCGAGCGGGCCGTACGAGCCATCGACCGCGCCGATGTCGCCAAACGGCTTCGGGACGGCCGGATGGGCCACCCGGTTTTCACCGTCGTAGGCGAAGGGGCCATAGTCGGCCTTGTGCTTGAATTCGGTCCAGACCTCCTTTTTGAAATGGTGCATCAGCTTGCCCGAACCGGCGGTGTGGTAGCCGTTGTCGCGAAAGTGCTCCATGATCGTCTTGGAGTTGGCGAGCACGGGATTCTTGTACCACTCCGCCCAGAAAAGGTTGCCCGAGGTGTGTGGATAGATGCCGGTCAGGAAGCTCGAGCGCGACGGCGCGCAGACCGGGTTGTTGCTGTAGGCGCGGCGAAACGCCACGCCCGATTTCGCGAGCCGCTCGACGTTCGGCGTGCGCGCCTGCGGATGGCCG
>JBGSLE010000447.1:0-26598 GCA_041740875.1 Pontiella sp.
CGGCGGAAGGCGGCGACGGGGCCCAGCCCGACGGCATGATTGCTGCCGAAGCCGTGCGGGTGCTGGAAGAAAACCACGGCAAGCCCTTTTTCATCGGCGTCGGCTTCCACAAGCCGCACGATCCGTTCATTGCGCCGAAGGAATATTTCGACCTCTATCCGCTGGACCAGGTCACGCTGCCCGCAGCGCCCGCCGACCGGTCGCCCATGCTCAGGCATTCGATCCCGGACATCTGGGATTTCACCTCGTTTGAAGAACGCGACCGGCGCGAGTTCAAGCGCGCCTACCAGGCCTGCACCACCTTTGCGGATGCACAGATCGGCAAGCTTTTCGCCGCGATGGACCGGTTGAACCTGTGGGAGAGCACCATCGTCGTGCTACTGGGCGACCACGGCTACCACCTCGGCGAGCACGGCTGGTGGAACAAGGTGACGGTTTTCGAACTCGGGGCGCGCGGGCCGCTGCTGATGTGGGTACCGGGAGCAAATGGGATGGGTTCGGATACCGATTCGGTGGTGGAGTTTTTGGATCTCTATCCCACGTTGGTCGATTATTGCGGATTGAAAGCGCCGCATGCGCTCTCCGGAAAGAGCCTGCGTCCGGTGTTGGAAAACCCTCGCATGGGTTGGGAGAACGCGGCCTTCACCCAGGTGGCACGCGGGGAAAAGCTGATGGGCTACAGCGTCCGCACCGAGCGCTGGCGCTATATCCAGTGGGGGGCCAGCGGGGAAGAGGGCGTCGAACTCTACGACCATGCCAACGATCCGGGCGAATACCACAACTTGGCAGGCCTTCCCGAGCATGGGCAGATCCGGAAGGGTTTGGCGGATTTGCTGAAAACCGGTTTCCCCGGAAAGGGAGGCTAAAAAACGCCGATGCGCGTTCGGCAGATTTGCGGTGAGGCGAAAAGGCAACAACGATCTATTCTGCTTGGCAGATAGCCTGCGCGATGGGCGAAACGATCGGGGATTGCAAAAACAGGCGAAATGGAAAATGGAGAACGATTGTGAATAGATGGAATGGTTGGATAACAGGGGCGTGCCTGATGGCCGCCGGATGGGCGGTCGCGGCGGGTCGGCCGAACGTGGTGATCATTGTGGCGGACGACCAGGGCTATGCCGATGTGAGCTTCAACCCGGCCCATCCCAAGGAGGTGCATACGCCCAACATCGACGCGCTGGCCAAGGCCGGAGTGGTTTGTACGCAGGGCTACGCCTCGGGCCACGTCTGCTCGCCGACGCGCGCGGGGCTGATGACCGGGCGCCATCAGCAGCGCTTCGGCATCTACACCGCCGGGCAGGGCGGGGCGGGCATGCCGCTCGACGAACGCTTCATGCCGATGCACCTCAAGCCGCACGGCTACGTCAGCGGCGCCTTCGGCAAATGGCACCTTGGCCTGACCGAGGAGTACAATCCGGTCAACCGCGGCTTCGACTATTTCTACGGCTTCATGGGGCGCGGCGGGCACGACTACTGGGAGCACAAGCCCGACGACAGCAAAAAGTTCGGCGGTTCGGTCTACCGCAACCTAGAGGTGCTCCAGAACGAGGAGGGCTACTTGACGACGTTGCTCACCAAGGAGGCCGTCGCGTTCATCCACCGCGAAAAGGAGAAGCCCTTCCTCGCCTACGTCGCCTACAACGCGGTGCATTCGCCGGCCCAGGCGCCCGAGGAGGACATCAAGAAATTCGACACGGGCAGCAAGGAACGCGACATCCTGATGGCAATGCTCCACCACCTCGACCTCGGCGTCGGCGAAATCGTCAAAGCCCTCAAGGAGGCGGGCGTCTATGAAAACACCCTCGTTTTCTACATTAGCGACAACGGCGGCTCCAAGGCGATGAGTGCCAACAACGCGCCGTTGCGCGGCTTCAAGCAGGAGGACTACGAAGGCGGCATCCGCGTCCCGTTCATCGTCTCCTGGCCCACCCGGCTCAAGGCGGGTACCACCTGTGCTGTTCCCGTCTGGTCGACCGACATCCTGCCCACGGTTTTGGCGGCCGCCGGGATCGATCCGCTGCCCGGCTCCAAGCCGCTCGACGGCAAGGACATGCTGCCGGTGCTCACCGGAAAGGCGACCCAGCTGCACGATACCTTCTACTGGAGCACCGGCGACGAAGGCAAATGGGCGGTGCGCTCCGGCGACTGGAAAGTCGTCTTCGACAAAGGCCGGATTGAGCTGTTCGATCTCGCCAAGGATCCGGCCGAAACCACGGACTTGAAATCGCAGTATCCTGAAAAAGTACAGGCGCTCATCCAGCTCTACGAGGGCTGGCTCGATGAAATGATCGACCCTGAGAAAGGATCCAAACGGTGGAACCCGGACGAAGTGAAACAGCCGAAGAGCAAGTCAAAGAAAAACGACGAAGAGGCCGCAGCGCCCGAAGCGAAAGATCTGGGATATGGGTTTAAAAAGGATGGAACGCCGAGAAAAAGGCCCCCCTCTGACGAAACGAAGGAAGAAAAGACCAAAGGCGAATAAGGGCTCACGATGAAAATCGCGGTGTTTAGAGCGTTTTAAAAAATAGTGTGGCCGAACGTCTTTACCGTGGGGCAGGCTGGAAAGCCTGCCCCACAATGTCCAAATCAAACGCGAGGCTACAGTTCAGTTTAAAACGCTCTAACGGGGCTGCCGGGGCGGAGATTGGATGCCTGATCAAATCTGGGGCGGCTGCCTCGTTAATCGAGAAGGAATAAAATGCGTATAAGAGAACAACTGGCTGGAATTCTAATGCTGACTACGCTCGGTGCCAGTTTCGGCGAAATCTGGCGCGACCCCACGATCTTTCGGATCAACAAAGAAAAAGCGCATGCGGAGTTTTTGATCTGCCCATCCCGAACGGAAGCCCTTCAGCCACTGAATTTGGCCACTCCGTGGAACACTTCGGCGTATGAGAGTTTGAATGGCATGTGGGATTTTGAATGGTATCCGAATGTCCCAGCCGTTCCATCCAACTGGAACCAACCCAACGCCCCAACGACCGATTGGAAGACGATTCCCGTGCCGGGAACGTGGCAGGGCAGCGGGTTCGACCGGCTCTATTATCTCAATACCACCATGCCCTTTCAGTACAACTGGGATACGGGAAAACTGAGGCCCGAGTTTACCGAGGAGCAAGTGGATCGCTCGATCGATCTGGGGTGGATTCCCGACGATGCACAGACCATCGGCTGCTACCGGAAGTGGATTGCCATTCCGGAGGAACGATTGCAGCAACGGGTCGTTTTGCGAATCGGTTCGGTGGAAGCTGGCGTGAGCGTTTTTGTGAATGGTTCCGACGTCGGCTACAGCCAGGACAGCTACACCCCCGCCGAATTCGATATTTCAAAATACCTTAAGCCGGGCAAAAACCTGATCGCGCTGATGGTCTACCGCTGGACCGATGGCAGCTATATGGAAATACAGGATATGGTTCGTTTTGCCGGAATCTATCGGGATGTGTTTTTGCGCTATGAACCCCGGCAGCGGATTCAGGACCTCTATTTTGTCGGCACCCCGGAACCCGATTTGAAGACGATTCCTGCGATCTTTCAGGTATCCGTTGCCAATGATTCGAAAACCGCGCTCACCGGCGCACGCATCCAATTTGAACTGCTGCCGGAGGGTTCCGATCAACCGGTAAAAACGTGGAACCAAGCCCTCAAGCCGGTCGCCGGTGGAGCCACGGTTTCGGTGGATGGAACCGTTGAATTGAGCCAGCTGAAGTTATGGAGCCCGGATGTGCCCCAACTCTATACCCTGCTTGCTTCGCTGGTGGATGCGCAAGATCGCGTGGTGCAGGTGGTGCGAATCGATACGGGCTTCAAGCGGTTTGAGTCGATCAATGGAAATTTCCATCTCAACGGACAACGATTTTTTATCACGGGCGTCAACCGGCACGAACACCACCCGAAATATGGACGGCATGTGCCTGTCGAAAACATGGTTCAGGATCTGAAGCGGATGAAGCAAGCGAACATAAACACCGTTCGCACCTCGCACTATCCGAACGACGAACGCTGGTATTATCTCTGCAACCGCTACGGCATGGCGCTGATCGACGAAGCGAACGTGGAGTCGCATGCGCTCGAAACCGTTCCGGGCAATCGGCCGCAATGGTTGGCGCAAGCGGTGGACCGCGTCGAAAATTTGGTGCAGCGCGACAAAAACCATCCGTCCGTTTTTATCTGGTCGCTGGGGAATGAGCAGGGTCACGGATGGAACAAGGCGTTCGATGCGCAATATGATCGCGCAAAAGAGCTCGATCCAACGCGACTGGTCATGTGCGATCGCGGCAATAACGCCAAAAAAGGAGCCGATCCGGTTCGAATGGATAAACCCGATACCGTCACGCCCATGTACTACGCGCTGGAGAAGATGGATAAATATCTAGAAAACAGAAACAAAGATCCGCGTCCCTTCTTTATGTGCGAATATCGTCATGCGATGGGCAATGCCGTGGGCGCCCTGAAAGAGGTTTGGGATGTGGTCTATGCCAACGAAAACAATGGACTCAATGGCGGTTGCATCTGGGATTGGATTGATCAGGGGGTGGAGGCGAAAACGGCGGACGGAACGGTCTATTATCAATACGGCGGTGATTGGGGCGATAAAAAGACGGCCGGCAACTTTTGCATGAACGGGCTGCTGCTGGCGGATCAATCGATCACGCCCAAATGGATAGAGGTCAAAAAGTGCTACGAACCGATTCAGGTGACGGCCCTCTCGCTCGATGAAGGGCGCGTTCAAGTGCTCAACCGGTTTAATCAGCTTAACCTGGATTCGATTCGCCTGTCGTGGCAGGTGATTGAAGACGGCCATCCCGTTCAATCCGGCACAGTAGATCCCATTGCGGCGGCACCGGGAGAACGTACCGAGGTCACGATTCCCTATCAGCGGAAAAAGCTGAATCCGAACCGCGAGGCCTATCTGCGTATCGGCTTTGCGTTGCCATCGGATTGTTTGTGGGCAACGGCGGGACATGAAGTCACATTCGCCCAATTTTATCTGCAAGGCACGTATCATCCTGCGCTCGCCTCAGCCGAAGGAAAATCTCCGGAAGTGACCAAAAAAAACGGAATAGTGAGCGTAAAGACCGACGCCGGCGTGGAGTTATCCTTCGATGGAAAAAGCGGCATGGTAGCCACGCTCCGCATCAACGGACACAACCTGCTGACGGCAACGACACGCGACCGGCTCTTTGATCATACCTTGGCGTGGATCGATAACTATAAGCGCAAGTCCATGCCAGAAGAGTTTTATGAAATGGATCTGGAACAGTTGAAACGACAAGGCGATGCCGAAATCACCTTTTCAACGGAGGAATCGCGTGCGGTGGTATCCATCAAAAACACCTTTATCAGTAAAAAGGGCGCCGGATTTGAAGAGAGACAAACCTGGACGATGGATAGCCGCGGGCAGATCGAAGTGGTTGAATCCGTTTCCCCGAATGAAGTACTGGGGAGCGAGGCTTGGATACCGCGCATCGGACTGCGTATTCCATTGCATCCATCGCTGCAACAGGTCTCGTACTACGGGCTGGGGCCGCATGAAAACTACCCGGATCGCAAATTTGGCGCATGGACGGGCATCCACGCATCGACGGTGATGGAAAATTATGTGCCGTACGGCAAGCCGCAGGATCATGGCAATCGGGAAGCTGTTCGGTGGATGACCGTGAAGAACGACGATGTGGGACTTACCATTCTGGCGCCGGAACCCCTTTCCATGAGCGCATTGCCCTACTCTCAAGACGAGTTGCAAACGGCAAAGCATACGATTGATCTCCCGAAAACACCCTCCACGACCGAACTGCGCATCGCGGCCAAGGTCTCCGGTGTTGGCAACGGCTCCTGCGGTCCAATGATCGATGAGCAATATCGGGCGCGATCTGCGGCCGTCACGTATCGTTTTTATCTGATCCCCACAACGGGAAAAACCGCCTCTGACGGTACGAAGTAAAAAAAGAGAGGCTCAGCGCGCAAGCATGTGTGAAGAGAAAAAATGAAAGAAGCGGGATCAATGTGAAAATGGCAATGGGGATGGTGTGCGGTACGCTGCTGGTTGCAAGTGCCGCTGCGGCGAGGCAACCGAATGTACTGCTGCTTGTTGCAGACGATTTGAATGTGGATCTGGCCTGTTATGGGCACCCGCAGGTGAAGACACCGAACATCGACAAACTCCGCGAACGCGGCATGGTCTTTGAGCGCGCCTATTGCCAGTATCCGCTCTGCAACCCGAGCCGGAATTCCTTTTTGACGGGACTCTATCCGGGGACGAGCGGTTGTCTGGATAACGGCATGAATATCCGCGAGGCGGTGCCGGATGTGGTGACGCTGCCGCAGTTTTTCAAGGCCAATGGATATCAGGCGGTCACGACCGGAAAAATATTCCATCAGAAGGATCCGCGGTCCTGGTCGAAAATTTCCGATGTCCGGACGGGCGGCCTGCTGCCGACGGATAAGGCGCCCGGCTTTTATTCCGATCCGAGCGATGAAAGGAAAACGAAGGGGGAAGGCCGCATGCTCGCCGACCAAACCGTGAAATGGTTTGAATGGCGTTCGGTGACCGAAGGCGAGGAACTTCTCAAAGACGGACGCACGGCCCGCGCCACGATGAACCGGATGGATGAGGCGGCGGAAGACGGCAAACCGTTTTTCATCGCGGTGGGTTTTGCGCGGCCGCACGATCCCTATTTTGCGCCGAAGCGTTTTTTCGATCTCTATCCGCTCGAATCGCTCACGCTTCCGGTGGCGCCGGATGACGCCAGTCCGATTCCGGACCATGCTTTTTATGCGGTGTTCAAACATGCATTCGAAACCATGGATGAACAAAAAAAGCGCGAAGCGATGCGCGCTTATTATGCCGGTATTTCCTACATGGATGAACAGCTCGGCCGGGTGCTCGACCACGCGCAGGAAAAAGGGCTGCTCGAAAATACGATCATCGTGTTCATGGGCGACAACGGCTACCAGGTCGGCGAGAAAAACTATTGGAACAAGGGCCTGCTGTTTGAACGTTCCTGCCAGGCCCCGCTGATCGTGGTTACCCCGCAGATGAAAAGCGCCGGCGAATCCTGCAAACGCATTGTTGAATTTGTGGACCTTTTTCCTACCCTCGCGGAACTGTGCAACCTTGTGCCGCCGGAGGGTCTGGACGGTATCAGCCTGGTTCCAAACCTCGCAAATCCGGATGCGCCGCGCCGGGAAATTGCGTATGCCTACTGCAATGCCGACCGCTCCGTGCGCGATCCCCGCTTCCGGTACATTGCCTGGAACAAAGGCGGCCACGCGCTCTACGATCACGGCAACGACGCCGCCGAAAATTATAACCTGGCCGATAACCCGGAATACGCGCCGGTCGTGAAACGGATGAAAGCCTTGATTGAGGCCATGCCCGAACCAATCGGGAGATAGGGCGCTGCCAATGTTTCGAGGCCTGTTGCTTGCCATTGCCGATAAATTTGCTTTGCGTGTCCACCGGCAGTAGAGTAAAACGTTTATTCATAATAGGGAAAAGCGCGGCGGGCGTCGCCCGCGGTATGGGAGGCGGATTATGATGAAAAAATGGATGGGTGCGGTGTTGCTCGCGGGTTTAATCGGAACAGGGGCATCGGCCAAGGCACCGAATATCCTGTTTATCGCGCTGGATGATATGAACGACTGGGTCGGGGCGATGGGATATGCCCAGGCCATTACGCCGAACATGGACCGGCTGGCAAAGGGTGGCGTCAACTTCCTGAATGCGCATACGGCCGGGGTGTTCTGCGCCCCTTCGCGATCGGCGATTTTTTCCGGGCGGCATGCAACGACCACGGGCTGCTACACGACGGAAGTGTATTTTTTTGATCATCCGGAAATCAAACCGCTGCAGGTCGCGCTGCATGAGGGGGGCTATGCAACCTACGGTGCCGGCAAGCTGTTCCATCATCCGGGCGGCTATATTGACCAGCGCGGCTGGACGGAATTTTTTCTGCGCAGCGACCAGCAGCGGAAGGAGGCGTGGGCGCTCAATACCTGGGGTGTGGACGATCCGATTCTGCCGCAGCCCTATCCGAACAGCATCTATAACCAGGGCCAGAAGCCGGCAGATAAATTTTTCATGGAGTGGGGGCGGATCAAGAACGAAGACGAAGAAAAAATGGCCGACACCATCCGTACGGAATGGGCATGCGATCTCTTCGGTAAAAAACATGACCAGCCGATTTTTGTGGGCGTGGGCCTCTACGCCACGCATTTCCCGAACTATGCTCCGGCAAAATATTTCGATCTCTACGATGCGGAAAACATCAAGCTGCCGCCCTACAAGGCGGACGATCTGGACGATCTGCCACCGGCGGTCAAAAAAGCGAAGACGGGCCGGAGTAAAATTCATAAACGCCTGGAGGAACTGGATGCGGTTGATGACGCCATCCATGGCTATCTCGCCTGCATTTCCTATCAGGACGCCATGGTCGGGCGCTTGCTCAAATCCATTGCCGAGGGACCGAATGCCGACAATACCATCGTGGTGCTCTGGAGCGACCAGGGCTATCACCACGGCGAAAAATTCGACTGGGGCAAGCATACGCTCTGGGAGCGGACCTCCCATGTTCCGTTCATGTGGGCGGGGCCGGGGATTGCCAAGGGCGCAAAGGTGGAAACCACGGTCAGCCTGATGGATATGTTTCCGACGCTGGTGGATCTGGCCGGCTTGAAAAAAGATCCGGGACTGGAAGGCACGTCGCTGATGCCGGTGCTGGAAAAACCCGCGTCCGCAAAGGATCGCGATGTGCTCCTGCCGGGCATGCAGCCGGAGGAATATGCCATTATCAACGCCGACTGGCGGTATATTCATTATGCCGACGGAACCGAAGAACTTTACAACGTAAAAGAGGATCGGAATGAGTGGAATAACCTCGCCGGCAATCCGGAATACGATGCGCTGAAAAAGAAAATGGCGGCATCCGCCCCTGCGACCTATGCCGCACCCGGAACTCCGAACAACAAACGCAAACTGGTGACCGACGGAAATACCTTCCGTTGGGAAGCCAAATAACAAGGCGGGAATAAACATGCAGTATCGATCAGGTATAACGGAGTTGACTGTGCTTTGTACGGCACTGTGCATCGGCGAGGTGAAGGCCATGGAGGACGTAAATAAAGTGGATGTTTCCGCGTCGCCGACCGTCGGCGCCTATTATTATCCCTGGTATCAGCCGGGCGAACCCGACTGGGGCTGGGCCAAGTGGAGCCATGCCATGCGGCTGCATCTGAAACATCGGCAGGAGCCGATGGCCGGACTGTATGATTCCGCCGATCCGGAAGTGATTCGAACCCATATTGAGCAGAGCGTGCGGGGCGGCATCGATTTCTGGTCGGTCAGCTGGTGGGGGCCGGGATCCAAAACGGATAGTGTTTTCAAAAACGCCGTCTGGGCTCATCCGGACAGTCATAAACTGAAGTATGCCATGCTGTATGAAAGTACGGGACGGCTCGGGAAATTCGAGAATCCGAAATACAACAACTGGATCAGCGATCTGGACTATCTCGGCAAAACCTATTTTTCCGATCCGCGGTATCTGAAAATCAATGGCCGGCCGGTGCTGTTCGTCTATCTCTCCAGAGAGTATTTCCGGAACAAGGGACAGGATGCACTGAAGCAGATGCGGGAACGGTTTCCTGAAATCTATCTGGTCGGGGATGATGTGTTTTTCGGTGCCGCGGATGACGGAAGCACCTCCGATGAATACCTGGCCGAATGGGCGGAAAATTTTGATGCGGTGACGGCGTATGATGTCTATGGCCAATCGGTCGGGCCGCTGGGCGGAACGCGAAAGGCGATTGAGTATATTGCCGGTAATTACGCAAAGGCCAAAACTGCGGCAAACAGCGTGGGCACGGCGTTCATTCCGGCGATTGCGCCGGGCTATAACGACACCGCCGTGCGCGAGGGCCATCCCGGCCGGGCCCGCCACTTTACCGATGTCGAAGGATCCGAAGAAGGGGATGTGTTCCGTGCGATGATCCGCGAGGTCGCGCTGCCCAACCTCGATCCCTCCTGCGGCAACATCCTGATGGTCACCAGTTTCAACGAGTGGTACGAAGACAGCCAGATTGAACCGACCGGAGGCACCGCGAAACCGAGTACGACGGACACGTCGGACAGTGGAATCCTTTACACGGGCGGTCAGCGCTATGTCGACTATGGCTATTTGTATCTGGATATGCTGAAGGAAGAGACGCAGTAGGCGCAAAGGATGGAAGTATGAATCGAAGGCTATGTTTGAAAACCTCTTCGGCGGTTGCGCTGGCGTCATTAACGGCACTGCCTGCTTTGGCGCGCGGGGCCGGCAAACCGAACCTGCTGTTTATCATGACCGATCAGCAGCGCTGGGATGCGATGAGCTGCGCGGGCAACACGGTGCTGGAAACCCCGAATATGGATCGCATCGCGCGCGAAGGCGTCCTGTTTACCCAATGTTATTCGGCCCAGCCGGTCTGTGTGCCGGCGCGCGCGGTCTTGCTGACCGGGCTTTCCGCCGTAAACGTGCGGGTGGAGAATAATGGCGATTACGATCGTGAAGATGTGCCCGATGTTCCGACCTTCGACCATATTCTCCGGGAGCATGGTTATGCGGCGGAATATTACGGCAAATGGCATACGCCCTATAAATTCACGGCGTGTTATGAAAATGTCGTGCGCGAAGTGGGCGGACTGGGCAATCAGCAGGATCGCAGCGAACAGAAGGCGTATCAGGCCTATCTGGAACGCATGGGGGTGGAACGGAAAGAGCCGGGCGAAGATACGTTGTTTTCAAAGCGGCATCTGCGGCCGTACCTACCGATCAAGCTCGATCAGAATTTCGAACATCTCCATCTGGTTCCCAAAGATAAACTTAAGCTCAAGGGTTCGCAGTCCGGGGAATACGGCTGCGTCGATCTTCCGCCGCGGATTTCCTACACCGCCTTTACCGCCGAGGAAACCCTGCAGGCCCTCGACCGCATGAAGGATAAACCCTTTACCCTGACCTGTTCCTTCGATCCGCCGCACCCGCCGATGGTCGTGCAGCGGCCTTACTTCGGGATGTATCCGCCGAAGTCCATTCCCGCGCCGGAAAGTCGGGATGATCCGATGACGGATTCCCCGTATGGGAAGCGCGCTGCAACCGAAGTGCAGCTGCGCTATCGGGACGGGGAACAGATTCGGAACATGCGCTCGATCTACTACGGCATGGTTCGCGAGATCGATGACTGGATCGGCGAAATCCTGAAAAAACTCGATGCGCTCGGCCTGGCTGAACATACGCTGGTCATCTTCACCTCCGACCACGGGGAAATGCTTGGGGACCACGGCATGCATTCCAAAATGATCTTCTATGAAGGTTCTGTGCATGTACCGCTGCTCATGCGTTTTCCCGGAAGGATCAAGCCGGGGTCTGTCGTGGAATCGCCCGTCTCCTCCATGGATGTCTGCCCGACGATTCTCGATTACATGGGCATGCCGCTGCCGGAATGCGACGGCATCAGTCTGCGCACTTTTATCGAGGGCCGTCCGGTGGATCATGACGTGGTTTCGTATACGACCGGGAACAGCACGCCGAACTACATGATCCGCAGCGGCGACCTTAAGCTGATGATCGGCGAAAACCAGAAAAGCAGCAGTGTGGATGCACTGTACGATCTCAAGGCCGATCCCGCAGAAATGCGCAACCTGATCCTGTCGCCGAAGGCTCCGGAGAAAAACCGCGAACAGGCCAAAAAAATGAAGGCGAGCCTGGTGCAATGGATGGAACAACACGAGCCGCACAAGGCCGATGACGTGAAGGAACGAAAGATTTAACAAGGGATAAAGCGGCGGAATGAAAAGGTTTGTCACATCGGCATTCATCGGGTTGGGAATCTGGTCGCATGCGATTGCGGCGGTCCGGCCCAACGTGGTGCTGATCCTTGCCGATGATCTCGGCTACGGCGATCTCTCCTGCTACGGCCAGACCGGATATCAGACGCCTGCGATTGACCACCTCGCGGCGGAGGGTGTGCTGGCAACGGATTTTTATGTACCGGTGCCGTATTGCGCCCCTTCGCGCGCCGCCATTCTGACCGGCCGCTTCCCGTTCCGCAATGGCATGACGCGCAACCCGCATCCCCGTACTCATGATGAGATCGGATTGCGCCCGGAAGAGGTTACGCTGGGCGAAGTCTTTCAGGAGGCCGGCTATGCGACTACCTGCATCGGGAAATGGCATCTGGGCCACACGGAGCGCTTTTGGCCCACCCGCCAAGGGTTCGATGAATATTACGGCATTCCCTATTCCAACGATATGCTTCCCATCCAGGTTTGGCATAATGATGAAGTGGTGGAAAATCCGGCGGAGCAGACCCTGCTCACCAAACGCTATACGGTGCGGGCGGTGGACTTTATTGAACGAAACCGGGAACGGCCGTTTTTCCTCTATCTGCCGCACGCCATGCCGCACAAGCCGTTGGCCGCATCCGAGGAGTTCTACACCCCCGATACGCCCGGGGACCTGTACGCCGATGTCATCCGCGAGCTGGACGGATCGGTGGGCGCCATCATGCAGGCGCTGAAGAAAACCGGGGTGCTCGAACATACGATCGTTATTTTCATGTCGGACAACGGGCCGCATTACGGCGGTAGCACCGGCGGCCTTAAGGGTAAAAAAGCAACGGCGTGGGAAGGCGGAGTGCGGGTGCCGTTTATCCTGCGCTATCCCGCGGAATTCAAAGGCGGACAGGTGGTGTCAACGCCGCTGTGGTCGCTGGATATTTTTCCGACCCTTTTGGAGCTCGCCCGTGTGCCAAGGCCAGCCGGTGTACTCCTCGACGGTGAAAATATCACGGATATCCTCAAGGGAAACCGAACCTCGCATGGCCCGATCTTCAGTGCGCACAATGAAGAGATCGTCACCATTCGCGATGGCGACTGGAAACTTTTTGTTCATGAACCGCACTATCTTTCAACGCGGGATTTGAACCCGGACTATGTCGATCCGGTGTGGCCCAACGGGGTCACCATTCTCGGCCAGCAGGAACAGCCGACCTCCATGGATTATCCCGGTGTGGTGCCGGAGCCGTTTGACCAACCGAATCCGCTTTTCAATCTGGTTGAAGATCGCTCCGAAACGGTTGATCAGTCGAACGCCCGGCCTGAAATCGTTGAACGCCTGACCGGGGTATATCACCGCTTTCTGCAAACCATGCCTGAAAAACAGACACCGACCGCAAAGGAATAACCATGACATATCCAATACGACACGTTGCCGCAGTTCCTGCGCTTGCCCTGGCCGCACTGGCGTTGCTCGCATCGGCCGGAGCCGCGCCGCGGGAAGTGGTGCTCAAACCCTATGACGGACCTTCGGTTAAGGGCGCGGATCCGTCTACTCTGACCGGTAAGGTGATGACCGGGTATCAAGGTTGGTTTAACTGCCCCGGCGATGGTTCGAATCTGGGTTGGGTACACTGGGGCCGCGATGGATTTGAGCCGGGAAATATCACGGTGGATCTCTGGCCGGATCTCTCCGAATATGACGACGACGAGCTGTACGATACCGGCTTCCGGCATGCGGATGGTTCGGTCGCGAAAGTATTCAGCTCGCACAATCGAAAAACCGTGTTGCGGCATTTTAAATGGATGCAGGACTATGGAATCGACGGTGCGTTTGTCCAGCGCTTTGCCAATGGCTTGAAAGGCGGGGATGTCCGTTATCATAAGGACAAGGTGCTTTCCAGTGCGCGGGAAGGGGCCAACCGCTATGGACGCACCTACACCATTATGTATGACCTCACGGGGATTCCGGATGAGGATAT
Organism: Pontiella sp.; assembly: GCA_041740875.1. Classification (GTDB taxonomy): domain Bacteria; phylum Verrucomicrobiota; class Kiritimatiellia; order Kiritimatiellales; family Pontiellaceae; genus Pontiella. The sequence goes on from JBGSLE010000447.1 coordinate 13,789, forward strand.
TGTCAAGGTGTTCGATGACTGGCGCATGCTGCGTGAACAGATGAAAATCACGGAAGATCCCGCCTTTCAGCATCATAATGGCAAACCGCTAGTCGCGCTCTGGGGCGTCGGCTTCAACAACGAGATTAAACGGCGTCCGGGGTTTGCGGAATGCACGGAGCTGCTTCAAAAATTCAAAGCCGACGGCTGCTCCGTCCTGCTGGGCATCGCAACCGGGTGGCGGGAGCAGGATCGTGATGCGTTGCAGGATCCCGACCTTCACCGGGTGCTGCAGATGGCGGATGTGATCAGTCCCTGGAGTGTCGGCCGCTTCGGCACATTGGATGGCGTGGAAAAACACGCGGCCAACTATTGGAAACCGGATATCGCCTGGGCGCGGGAACACGGAGTCGATTATATGCCGGTCATCTTTCCGGGCTTCAGCTGGCATAATCTGACCAAGGGGGAATCGCCCCTGGCGCATATTCCACGGCTTAAGGGACAGTTTCTCTGGTCGCAGGCCGTGGCGAACAAAAAAGCGGGGGCAGACATGATCTACATCGCCATGTTTGACGAGGTGGATGAAGCCACCGCCATTTTTAAATGCTCCGATCAGCCGCCGACCGGGAACGGAGGAAAATTCCTGACGATGGAAGGTCTCCCCTCCGACTATTATCTCCGCATGGCCGGACAGGTCGGGCAGCTGCTGCGCAACGAAATAGCTGTTTCTGAAACGGTTCCATCGTGTGCCGCCCCGCGCCCTGCCGTGCTTAACGCGGCGGACTGGAAAATCACCTTCCCGGTTGCCGGTGAGAAGGGCAATGCGCTGGAAATGAAAAATCCCGATTTTTCCGCCTGTATCTCGAACGACTGCACATTTCCGGAAAATCTGGCCCCCTATGTTTACCCCGTTTCCGGGGGCGTTGCCTTTCACACGGAATATACAGGGGTTACCACCTCCTCAAAAACGAAGTATTCGCGCACGGAACTTCGTGAAATGAATGGAAATACAGAGGCGGGCTGGACGCTGGACGAAGAACGGACGATGAACGCACGCCTCAAGATCGCGGCGCTTGCGGGGGGTGCGGACAAACTGTTTTTCATGCAGATCCATGGGATGGATCCTGCATCGGAGCCGCTGCTTAAATGCATTTGGGAAAAGGGGTACATTCGTCTGCTCACAAAGTCGGGGCCACGGCTCAAGGATTTTTCCCGTCAGCCAAAATATACTGCCGTGGGATTGGATGAATGGTTCACCTGCTCGATCCACGTGGATCGGGAGGCCCTGAGCATCAAGATCAACGGCGAAACCATTGAAACCTATGGACGCGATGTGCTCGACTCCTGGCCGGAAGGGAACACCTATTATTTCAAGGCCGGAAATTATCTGCAGAACAACACGCCCGGCGCATCTTCCACCGTCGTTTTCTCATCACTTGCCATAACCAAGAATGAATCCCCGAACCGGAAAAACTGACATGAGCCATTCAATATCACGCAGGCAAATCACCAAGGCAGGAATCATGGGATCGGCGCTGTCGCTGACTCCCGGCCGAGTGTGGCTGGTTGAACGACTGGATCAGGCTGTCGCCTCGTCCGCCAATGCCTGATCAGATGGCGAATGAGATCAACGTGGGAACAAAATACTACAGACTCTAACGAAGAAAAACGGAACGCGACCGGTCGGCCGCATACGGGAGGGGCTCATGAAACAGGGAAGCAAAATCAGCCGAAGGGCCATGCTCGGAACCGCTGCGTCGCTTTCTGTGGCGGTCCCCGCGGCGGCCGTCGCGGAACCATCCGGTTCATCAGGGAAGAAGCCTGCAGCATCCGCCCTTGCGCCGTTGCAGACCAGGAAGCTTGGCCGTAACGGGCCGTCGATCAGCATACTCTCGATGGGAGGACAAGCCGAACTGCTGAGTCCGGACTATTACGACAAGGCATGGGACGTGGGCATACGCTATTTCGATGTGGCGGACTGCTACCGGGGCGGCCAGTCGGAGCGCGAGCTTGGGAAGTGGAACCTGAAATATCCGGAGCGGCGCAAGGAGGTGTTCATCTGCACCAAGGACCACCCGAAAACGTTGTCCGACATTCCCCGCATGATCGACGCGCGCCTGGAAGCGCTGCGCACCGACCACATCGATCTCTTCCTGATCCATGGCCTGGGCGCCAAGGAATACGGGGAGGAATCCTATGACTGGCCCAAGAGCGCGGAGTTCAAGCGGATATCCGAACGCATGAAGAAGACCGGGAAGGTCAATCTGCTCGGTTTTTCCTGCCACGACCTGCAATCGGACCGCTATCTGCACGCCGCTGCCGAAGGGGGTTTTGTGGATGCCGTGTTGATGCACAGCTTCCCGTTCCACGAAGACGGGGACGGCCCGGACCGCGCCATCGACGCCTGCCACAAGACCGGAATCGGCTTGATGGGGATGAAGGTGATGCGCAACGCCGCCAGGATACCGAAGCGCGTTCCCGAGTTCGACAAGATCGGGCTGACCACGCACCAGGCCGCATTGCATGCCTTCTGGAGCGATGAACGGTTTTCATCCGCCTGCGTCTGGATGGCCAACGAAGGGCAGTTGGCGGAAAATGCGGAAGGGGCGCGCAAATATGAAACGCCGCTTCTGGCAGGGCATCGCCGGGCGATTCGCGATCTGATGCTTGCGAACGGGCCGGCCCTGTGCCCTGGCTGCCCCTCCTGCCGGGAGGTTGCCGAGCGGTATGGAACCGATCTGAAGAGCATCTCGCGCTATGTTGCATACTACGAGCAGGACGGCACTCTCGCGGCGCGGACGCATTACCGCGCGCTTTCAATGCTTGAACGCGACGCAAGCCGCATCGATCTGCATGCGTTGCGGCAGCGGTGCGATTTCCATGTGGACTACGCGGATATCGTGCAGCGCGCCGAGCGCTATTTTGCGTGATGGAGAACGGGATGGATACGGGGAGGAATCATGAATAGGTTGACGGCGGCGGTTTCGTGCCTGGTTGCGTTGACGGCGGCGGCGGATGGCGCGGCAAAGGGCGATCAACCCTTCCGTCCGGCGTCCTTTGCCCGGCCGGCTCCGGTGTATGCGGCCGGTGCCGAATTCATCCAGGTGTTCACGCAGTTGCCCGGTGCGCTGGGCATGATGGCTTCGGTCGGCGAAATCACGGTGGATCCGGATGGTTACCGCTCGACGTTCGACGGTTCGGGGATCGTTTCGACGCCCGGCTTCTTCAGCGTTCCGCTCGAAGGGAACCGCGTGAAGGTCGAAGTCACGTCCGCAGACCACGTGGCCGCCTACCGCTACACGTTCCCCGAGTCGCAGGAGAGCCATGTGCTGGTGGATGCGAGTTGTTTTGCGGAAAACTTCAAGGGGGGTGAAATCCGCCTGGCCGATGAGCAGACCTTGGAGGGTTCCGCATCGTATGGCGCCGACGGGCGGACGAAGCGGGTCTATTTTTCCTTCCACTTCAGCAAGCCCTTCAGAAGGCGGGGCGTCTGGGAGGGCGGCGATGTTTCCGACGAAAAAAGGAGCGCCCGGGTGGATGGCGGAAAGCCGATGGGGGCCTTCGTCTATTTCTGGACGCACGAAGGCGAAACGGTTTTGATGAAGGTGGGTCTCTCCGAAGAAAGCATTGAAGATGCGCGGGCGCGGATGCTCGCGGAATTTCCCGGTTGGGACTTCAATCAATTGCGCCGCGCGTCGGAGCAGGCGTGGAAACGCTAAATGGCTAATTTTTTAAAGACGAAAAACGAAATGGAGATAGAGCGATGAAAATGAACCGACAGCACTTTGTTAGAGCCGGCGCGGCCGCCGCCATCGGATTTCCGGCCATCGTCCGGGCACAGGGGCTCAATGAAAAGCTTCAGGTCGCCTTTGTGGGCGTGGGGGGCAAGGCGCATACGCACACGCAGATCTGCCATGAGCAGGGGATTCAGTGCGTCGCGTTTGCGGATGTCGATAAGCGCACGTGGAACAAGGGAGTGCTCGGCAAGGCGGGCTGGGAAGGTGCGGCCGCCTATACCGACTGGCGTGAAATTTTCCTGAAACATCGCAAGGACGTTGATATCGTTTTTGTGACGACGCCGGATCACACCCACTTTGCGCCCACCATGACGGCGGTCTCGATGGGGATTCACTGCTATACCGAAAAACCGCTGACCTGGTCCGTGCGGGAAGCGCAGCTGCTGACCAAAGCGTATGAACGGAATCCAGGCGTGGTGACGCAGATGGGCAACCACGGCCATGCGCAGAACGGATGGCGCGTGGCGTATGAGCTGGTGAAAGGGGGCGCGGTCGGCGAGGTGCAGGAATTCCACACCTGGACAAACCGTCCGATCTGGCCGCAGGGCGGCGGACGGCCGGAACACACGTCACCGGTTCCGGACTATCTCAACTGGGATGCGTGGATCGGTTCTGCCGCGATGCGCCCGTTCGCGGGGCCGACCAAGGATTATGAACCCGCGAAAGACGGAACCCCGCGCGGGCCGTACCATTCGTTCAACTGGCGCGGTTTTGTGGACTTCGGTTCCGGCGCACTGGGCGACATGGCCTGCCATACAACGGACGGCATCTATGCCATTATGAATCCCGGGTATGCCGCGACGGCCGAACCGCTCGAAATGACCGGCCCCGTCAAGGACCAGTATCCGGCCGGGATGGTGGTGAAAAGCACCTACCGCCCCCGGGATGGACGCCCGGGGTTCGCCACCTATTGGTATGAAGGGAAGGATAAAAACGGAACTCCGTATAGGCCCGCAACGCCGGAGGAGCTGAAGGCCGATGGCGTGGAACTTCCGCAGACCGGAAACCTGATTGTCGGCACCACAGGCAAAATGCTGGTGCAGGGCGACTATTGGGACAGCCCGCGTATCATCCCCGAAGCCAAACGCCGTGAATTCGGACGGCCTGAAAAGCGGCTGGAGCGTTCGCCCGGTCACCATGAAGAATTTTTCATGGCCTGCCGCGGTGAAAAACCGCGTGAGTTCAGCCAGTCAAACTTTTCCTATTCGGGTCCGATGACCGCGAATATTCAGCTTGGCAATCTCTGTGCCCGTGCCGGGAAGAAACTGGAGCTCAACGAAGCGGGTGAAATTATCAGCGATCCGAAGATTAACGAACTGGCCTGGCGTGAACCGCGCAAGGGCTGGGGCCCGATGGAAGGACTCTCGTAATGAATTTTTCAGCAACCCGATACGACACCATGCCCTATAACCGCGTCGGCCGCAGCGGGCTTAAGCTGCCGGCGATCTCGCTGGGCATGTGGCATAACTTCGGCAGGGAGGATGATCTCTCCAACCAGCGGAACCTGCTGCGGACCTCTTTTGACTTGGGCATCACCCATTTTGATCTGGCCGATAACTACGGCGGCGGTTTTGCCGAAGTGAATGTCGGCACGATCCTGAAATCGGATTTCCGGGATCATCGCGATGAACTGATCATTTCCTCCAAGGCCGGGCATCACATGTGGAACGGGCCCTACGGGGACTGGGGCAGTCGGAAGCATTTGATGTCCGGGATCGACCAGAGCCTGAAGCGGCTACAGCTCGACTATGTAGACATTTTCTATCATCACCGCCCGGATCCCGAAACACCGGCGGAAGAAACCGCGCAGGCTTTGGCGGATATGGTCCGGCAGGGGAAGGCGCTGTATGTCGGCATTTCCAATTATTACGGCGCACCGTCGCGCCAGATGATCATACTTCTAAAAGAATGCGGCGTGCCATGCCTGATCAATCAATTGCCGTACAATATGTTCGATCGCAATGCGGCTGAATCCGGCGAGTTCCAGGGGTTGGAAAACGACGGCGTCGGCTGCATCACCTTCAGTCCGCTGGCGCAGGGGCTGTTGTCAGGCCGATACCTGAACGGTATCCCGGCGGATTCGCGGGCCGCACGGGAAGGAACCTGCCTGGATCGGGAAAGAATATCCGAAGCGTTGCTGGCCAAGGTGCGCTCATTGAATGCCATCGCACAGGAACGCGGCCAGAGCCTGGCCCAGATGGCCCTGTGCTGGAACCTGAGCTTTGTTCCGGTTGCATCCGTTCTGATCGGGGCCAGCCGCACGGAACAGCTCGTCGAAAACGTCCAGGCCTTGGAAGCGCCCGACTTCACGGCTGCGGAACTGCGGCGGATTGATGCCGCATTGGCCGCATAATTTTAATTGGGGGATATTCATGAATGTGCAGATGAAACCGGTTGTTTTTGCCGCGACCATATTCCCCGCGCTTGTGAGCGGAGGTTCTGCGGAGGAGTGCAAAATGCAGGAATCCGGATCGGATACAGTTAAGCAGGTGAAGATGGCGATGCTGTGTACCCAGAAGCATTCGTGGGAGTTCGGCGTGGCGATGCAGGCGCTGATCGAAATCGGCGACGACCGTAATTTGGTGCGTATGGCCCGCGACGCCGTGCAGCGCAGTGCGCCGGACGGCCGGTTGGCGATGGTCGGTTCGGATAAGAATGTTGCGGACACCGGGGCAAACGGCCCCGGATTGCTGGCAGCCTATACCATTACGGGCGATTCAATATTCATGAAAGCCGCTCAGGCACAATATGATTTTCTGATGCTGCCCTCCTCAAGAAACAGCAAAGGCACCATTTATCATAACAATGCCTCGCAGGTTATTTACAGCGATAACATGTTTATGGTTGCGCCCTTTATTGCCCGGATGGGCAACTATGATGAAGCAATGCGCCAGATCGAAGCGATCCGCCGAGTTCTGTGGAATGAAGATGAAAAACTTTTTCATCATATCCGCATCGAAGAAACGGGTGAGTGGCGGCATAAGTTTTTCTGGGGCGGCGGTGTCGGCTGGTGCGCGGCTGCTATGGCCACCGTGATTGATATTCTGCCGGATGACCGCGAGGCGGATAAGAGGAAGCTGATGAAATACACCACGGATGTGCTGGACGGCTGTATTGCCCATCAGCTGCCGAACGGGATGTTCTACGATTTTATTACGGAACCCAACTTTGAAGAAACGACGCTTGGCTGTATGCTGGCTTTCACGATCTACAAGGGGGTGAAGTCCGGTTGGCTCGATGAATCTTATCTCGTTCCTGCCAACCGGATGCGTGCTGCAGCGTATGCGAATGTGGATGAATACGGTCTGCTTCAGAATGCCAGCGCGGCACCGCGTTTTAACAAACCCGGAACCTCGACCGAAGGGCAGGCCTTTTTTCTTATGATGGAAGGTGCCTGCCGGAAGCTGGACCGGTGTTCGGATTTGTCCCCCGGGCAGGGTTGCGCCGAATAAATTCACTCCAGAACGGAATTGCATATGAATAAAAAACATATTGCTGCAACTGCGCTGTCGGGAGCCATTCAAATGGCGCTCGTGAGCTCCTATGCGGAAAGTCTGGACCTGTTATCCTATGTTGATCCCCGTATCGGCAACGTATCGCAATTTCTGGTTCCGACCTACCCGACCTTCCAGCAGCCCAACCAGATGCTCCGGATGTTTCCGATCAAGGGAAACTACCTCTCGGATGAAGTGGAGGCATTCCCGCTGCAGGTCATCCATCACCGCGAGGCCGGCCTGTTCAGGATGCGCGTGTCGCTTGGTCCTGTGACTTCCGAACAGTGGAAACAGAAGATGCCGATCGATCATGATCTCGAGGTGGTGCATCCCTGGCGGTATGAAACAACGCTGATCGAAGACGGCATCACCGTCGCTTTCGCGCCCGGGAAAAAGGCGGCGATCTATCGGGTCGATTTCCCCAAGGCGCAACAGAAAAACATCCTGGTGGAGGGAACCGGATCCTTAAGGGTGGAGACCACAGGCGATCATGCATTTTCCATGGTCGAAAAATCTACGTATCGCAGCCGGAGTCCGGCCCACACTCCGGTGGAAATGGTTGTCTGGTGCTACGGGGAACTTACGGACCGCGAGGGCCGACCGGCCGAAGGCGTTCGGATTTTCGCCGAGAAGAGCCGGCTGCGGATTGAATGCAGTGCCTCGGCACCGGGAACCGTGCAGTTAAAATACGCGGTTTCCTATGTGAGCGAAGAGCAGGCCCGCAAAAATTTCGAAGCCGAATTGACGGTTCAAAACTTTGGCGGCCTTGCCGCCGCGGCGCGTTCCGCCTGGGAAGCGGAATTAAGCAAGATCCAGGTCGGCGGAGGAACCACTGCACAGAAACGGACGTTCTACACTTCGCTCTACCGCACGCTTGAACGCATGGTCGACATCAACGAAGACGGCCGCTACTACAGCGGCTATGATCAGCAGGTTCACACCTCCGACCGCCCGTTCTATGTGGACGACTGGATCTGGGATACTTTCCGTGCCCATCACCCGTTGCGCACCATCCTCCATCCCGCACAGGAGGAGGATATGCTTCAATCGTATGTCGAAATGTCGCGCCAGGCCGGCGGCTGGATGCCGACGTTCCCCGGGATTGCCGGCAACCAGCCGTGCATGAACTGCTACCATTCCGCGGCCATCTTTCTTGATGCCCACCGCAAGGGGTTGAAAAACGTTGATCTGGACGCGGCCTATTCCGGGGTTCGGAAAAACATGACTGACGGCTCCTGGATTCCGTGGCGACAGGGGGCTCCGGCCACCGAACTCGACCGGCAGATGGAGACGCTGGGCTTCATGCCCGCTCTGCACCCCGGGGAAAAAGAAACCGAACCGTTCGTGGATGGTTTTGAGAAACGGCAGGCGGTAGCCGTTTCGCTGGGACGCTGCTACGACGCCTGGGTGATGTCGCAGTGGGCCAGTGATACGGGCAGAAAAGAGGATCGGGATACGTTTTCCGCCATCAGTTCCCAATACAAAAAACTGTGGCATCCCGAACAGCGGCTGTTCATGCCGAAAGATGCAAAGGGCGAGTGGATCGATATCGATCCCAAGTCCGCCGGCGGTCCCGGCTACCGCGACTACTACGACGAAAACAACGGATGGACGTACGCATGGGACGTGCAGCACGACATCCCCGGGCTGATGGCCTTGCTCGGAGGGCCCCAGGCCATGGTCGAGCGGCTCGACCAGCTGTTCCGGGAACCGTTGGGCATGCGACGCAGGGAATTCTATGTGCATGGAGCAAACTCCACCGGCATGGTGGGACAGTTTTCGATGGGCAACGAACCGTCGTTCCATATTCCCTATCTCTACAACTATTGCGGCGCGCCGTGGAAAACCCAGCAGCGCACCCGCTTCCTGCTCGATGTCTGGTTCAAGGACAACATTTTCGGCATACCCGGCGACGAGGACGGCGGCGGAATGACGGCGTGGGCGGTTTTTACAGCCATGGGATTCTATCCCGTTACGCCCGGCGAACCGGTCTACGCGATCACCAGTCCGGTCTTCAGCGACGTGTCGATTGCGCTGCCCGGCGGCAAGGCGTTCCGGGTGTCCGCCCCGGACTCCAGCGCCCGCAACAAATACATCCAGCGCGCCACGCTCAACGGCGAACCGCTCGACACCCCGTTCATCACCCACGCGCAGATCATGGCGGGCGGCACGCTGGCGCTGGAACTGGGCGAAAAGCCCAACCGCAGCTGGGGCGTGGGTTTCCCGAAACAATAACTTGCCGACTGCCCGGCCCAGAAATCGAGGCGTCCTCCTTCGATGATCCGAACGGGAAACGCGGCCTGGGGAATGGCGAGGTCGGGCGCGGGCATTGCGTCGCGGTAGCGTCTCGTTGTAATGAGTGTGGTTTATTGTCCGGTTCCGGCGGCGGCCGCGGAATATCGAACGGCAGCATGGAGAAGGACGGTCGGTGACAGCGAAACCAGCGGGAATAACAGTCGGGGAGACATAGCATGAGCCATCAATATTCCATGAGCCATCGGCTGGCACTGGCGGGTGTGGCCGCAGTGTGCATTTCGATGCCGGCGGCGGCCGTCGTCGAGACACGACCCAACATCATTATCGTCATGCCCGATGATGTCGGCTACGGCGATTACGCCTGTCTGGGGAATCCGGTCATGCGCACGCCGTCGGTGGATGCCTTCAAGAAAGAGTCGCTGCTGTTTACACAGTTCCATGTGAGCCCCACCTGCGCGCCGACGCGTTCCGCGCTGATGAGCGGTCGGCATGAGTTCAAAAACGGCGTGACGCATACGATCAAAGAGCGCGAGCGGATGAGTCTGGCGACCTTCACGCTGCCGCAGATGCTCAAGTCGGTCGGCTACACCACGGGCATCTTCGGCAAGTGGCACCTCGGCGACGAAGCGGCCTATCGTCCCGAAAACCGCGGCTTTGACGAAGTCTATATCCATGGCGCGGGCGGCATCGGGCAGACGTATCCCGGCTCCTGCGGCGATGCGCCGGACAATACCAACATCGATCCGGCGCTGTGGCACAACGGGAAATTCGAAAAGACCAGGGGCTACTGCACGGATCTGTTTTTCAGCCAGGCGCTGCGCTGGATGGATGTGCGCCGCCAAAGCAAGCAGCCCTTTTTCGCCTACATCACGCCCAACGCGGCCCATAACCCGCACGTCGTGCCGGAGAAATACTATCAGCACTATCTCGGCAAGCCGGGCGTGAACGAGGACACCGCCAAGTTTTTCGGGATGGTGGAAAATATCGACACCAACTTCGGCGCGCTCCTGCGGCAGCTCAAGGAATGGGGCATCGAAGACAACACGCTGGTCATCTACCTCGGAACCGACAACGGCGGTACGGCGGGCTTGAAAATATTCAATGCCGGAATGCGCGGCGGCAAAGGCACTTCGTATGAAGGCGGCACACGCTCGCCGTGTTTCTTCCGCTGGCCGGCCGGCGGTATTCCGGCCGGTGCGGAATGCGACGCCCTCAGTGCGCACATCGACCTCTTTCCGACGTTCGCCGAAATCACCGGTGCCCAATTGACCGACCCGGTTAAGCGGCAGGTCGAAGGGCGCAGCCTCGTGCCACTGCTCAAAAATCCAAAAGCCGACTGGGCAGAGCGCCTGCTCGTTCACCACGTCGGACGCTGGAACAGCGTCGAAGGCGGAAAATTCACCAAATGCGCGATTCAGAACGCGCGGTTTTCGCTCGTCAATAACGAGGAGCTTTATGACCTCAAAGCCGATCCCGCGCAGGTTAAGAACGTCATCAGCGACCATCCCGAAGTCGCCGGAAAACTGCGCGCCGCGTATGACCAGTGGTGGGTTTCCATTCAGCCGCTGCTGGTGAACGAAAACGTCGTCGGCCCGAAGATCAACCCCATGAAAGAACTCTACTGGAAGCAGTTCGGCGGCGGCCCCGACGCAGCAATGCTCAAGCGCATGGATCCCGGCCAGGCCGAAGCCGGCGGAGAAGAGCGGCGTCCGAAAAACGGGAAGAAGGAGAAAAAGTGAATATGGTCTGCACGCCCAGCCGCACCATGATGCACCTCTTGAAAATCCTCAGGCGGCACACTGGCGCTGGAACTGGGCGAAATGCCTAACCGCAGTTGGGGAGTGGGTTTCCCGAAACAATAACTTGCCGACTACTCGGCCCAGAAATCGAGGCGTCCTCCTTCGATGATCCGAATGGGAAACGCGGCCTGGGGAATGGCGAGGTCGGGCGCGGGCAGTGCGGCGTGGTAGCGCGTGAGCCGATCGACGACTTCGGGGTATTGCGCCGCGAGGTCGCGTTGTTCGCCGGGATCGGTTTCAATATCGAACAGCATCGGGTTGCGCGAATGGTCGCCGGTGGTCAGCCCCGGAAAGTCGGCCATGGTGTATTGCCCGAGGGGCGCGAGGATGGTGGTTCCGTCGGGGCCGCGCGGATCGGGTTTGCGAAGCTGCTCGGCGGTGGGTTGCCGCCACGATGCGGACGGAACCACGTGCAGTTTCCATTTTGCGGTGTGGATGGTGCAGACCGTTGCGCCGCGCATGCCCACCAGGAAAGGGTGCGGGCTATTGGTGGTGGCGCCGGTCAAAAGAGGCCAGAGGTCGAGCCCGTCGATCTCCGTTTCGGGCAGCGCCGTGCCGGCGATGCGGGCAACCGTAGGCAGCACGTCGATGCTCGAGGCCAGCGCAGGACTGACCGTGCCGGGAGGAATCTTCCCCGGCCAGTGCGCGATGAACGGCACGCGCAGGCCGCCGTCCCAGCTTTCCGCCTTCTTGCCGCGCAAGCCGCCATTGTTGCCTCCAAACGCAGCGCCGTTGTCGGAGGTGAAGACGACGATGGTGTTCCGGTCAATGCCAAGCCGGGCCGTGGCGGCGAGGATTTCGCCGACCGACCCATCCAGTTCGCGGATGACGTCGGCGTAGAGGTCGTCCGGGGTTTCGGGGGTGTGGAAGGCGGGGCTGGGGGCCAGCGGCTTATGCGGCATGGCGTGGGCGAGCAGCAGGAAAAACGGGCGGTCCGCCTGGACGGAGCGCTCCATGCAGCCGATGGCGCGTTCGGTGTATCTTTTGGTCAGGCAGGTCTGTTCGACGGGATATTCCACGACGCGGCCGTTTTCGACGATCTGCACCGGGCGCATGTCGTTGGAGTAAAGGATGCCGAAATAGTCGTCGAATCCCTGCTCCCATGGGAAAAAGCCCGGCCTGTGGCCAAGGTGCCATTTGCCGACCAGGTAGGTGTCGTAGCCGGCCGGTTTGAGCATTTCGGCGATGGTGGTTTCCTCGGGCGGAAGGCCATAGCGGTCGATGCCTTGGTCGGGCGTGGGATTGGACACGATGCCGTGGCGGAAGGGGTAGCGGCCGGTCAGCAGCGAAGCGCGCGACGGGGCGCAGTAGGGCATGGGCACCATGAAGCGGGTGAGCTTCGCGCCAGCGGCGGCCATGCGGTCGAGGTGGGGCGTTTCGCAGAGCGGAGCCTGGTAGCCGAAGCCCGAAATATCGCCGAGCCCCAGGTCGTCGCAGAGGATCAGCACCACGTTCGGCGGAGCGCTTGCGCCATGGGCGGCGGCG
>JBGSLE010000448.1:0-21994 GCA_041740875.1 Pontiella sp.
GACAACGACGGCGACGGCATGCCCGACGCCACCGAAACCGCCGCCGGGCGGAATCCGAACCATGCGGGCGACCTCGCGTTTGAATTCGGCACCGACGGTTCGTTCGACGGCTGGAGCGGGTTTGCCAACATCACCAACCGGAGCGTCAGCGGCGGAAGCATCAAGGGCTCCACGGTCACCGGCGATCCTCAACTCACACAGGGAGGCTTCGCCTTCGACGCCAGCGAGATTGAGCAAATCGAGATCCGGATCCAGGCCAGCGCGGCGGGACAGATCCAGTTTTTCTGGGGGAACTCCATCACGCCCGGCTTCGCCGCCACTCGCCGCATCGACGTTGCCTATGCTCCGGCGGGGAGTTGGCAGACCCTCGTCGTGGCGCTGGCCGGCCATCCGGAATGGACGGGCAAGACGATCACCACCCTGCGTATCGACCCAATCTCCGTCGTAGGCGCTTCGTTTGAGATCGACTGGATCCGCGCGGTTCCTCCATTAAGTGCGTATGACCAATGGGCCGAATCCAATAGCGTGGTTGGCGCGAAAACCGATGACGACGACAGCGACGGACTCCTGAACCTGGCCGAGTATGCCCTCGGCGGAAACCCCACGAATCCCGCCGACCGCGGCCATGTTCCGACCATCCAAACCGGAACCAACGGACTCGACTATGTCCACGCCCAGCGCAGCGCGCCCAACAGCGGCGTGACCTACACGGTCGAAACCGCCGACGACCTTGTTGCGCCGATGTGGACAACCAACGGTGTCGAAGTGGTTGGAACCGGACCGCTGGATGCCGAGTTCAACACGGTCACCAACCGCATCTCCACCGAAACAAATAGCGAGCGGTTTATCCGGTTGATTATTGAATAGAAGCGACTGCGACAATAGAGGGAAAACAATGCCAACAAAAACAGATCGAATCATGACTTGGGCTATGCTGGCGCTCGTGGCAATGGCCGCGGGCTCGACAACCTACGCCGCCAAGGTGGCCATGCGGCTGCATGAATTGGATGCCCAGTATACGGAACATCCGGACAGTTATCCGGTGTGCAAAAGCAAACTCGATTTCATGCACTGGGATGGAAACCCGAACCCTACCAAGAACGCCTTGTTCAACACGCGGACGGCCTTGCTGGCCACGCCGCTGAATTCCGTCGGCACCTATTATACCGGTGCCGAGGTGGTGGCCCGCATCCGAGGCTATGAAGACAATGGGTGGGAGGTCTATGGTTGCTGGCTCTTTCGCGAGGATTGGATCAACACCGACACCCCCGGCGGCGACTATCCGGCGGACTGGCGCATCCTCTCGACCAACGAGATCGCCAACATCCGCAATGCCATTGCGAACGCCAATCCGCCGTTGCGCTGCAAGGATACGGTGAAACTGTTTCAGCTGCTGACCAAGGCGGGAACCGCCGGGAAATTCCCCTATCTGGAGGAGGAAATCATCAACCGGTTCAAGTCGCTCGATGGCTTGGGCGTGGAGGTCCATATCGGCGACCACGAATCCCGGAAGGATTGGTTGACGGGGATGGCCATGATCTCCCGCTGGGCGGAGGATAACGACAAAACCACCTTTGTCTTCATGGGCGGCGGGTCGGGTTCGTACGAGAATCTCCCCTATGCGCAAAAGACCTACCAATACCTCTGGTCGGAGATGCTCAATCTCGGCATTGATTACCGGGCCGACAACATTATTTATTTCCGCCAAGGCGCCTGGCCGGACGGGCGGCATACGCCCGAGAGCGAGGACACGCTGACCCATCAGCAGCGTTGGATAATCAATACGGTGGCTCCCAACGGCACTTCGCTGTTTGTGGGTGATGTCTGGAATTTGACCATCAATGCGGACACCACCGCCACGGTTCCCTTCATCGTGGGCAAGGCCGAAACCACCGCCGACCAACTCACGGTGAGCGCCATCTCTTCGGACCAGTCGCTTGTTCCCAACGCCAATCTCCGCATCAGCGGTCGCGGTACCGACCGGGTCTTGTCCGCCACGCCCCTTGCGGCGCAAACCGGCACCACGACGATTACTTTGATGGCAGAGGACGGTGTCACCAACATGACCAGCTCGTTTCAACTGACCGTAGCCCCGGCCAACGTTATCACCGCCGTGGCGACCGGCCCGATCGATGCGACTAACACCTGGGGCACCGCGCTACCCGTGGCGGGCGATGTCAATGTCTGGCGCACGGGAACCCAAACCCTCAACATGGCGGCGACCAACAAAGTGGCCTTCTTGGGCGGCACCCTTGAGGTGTCGTCGGGCGGACAGATCCTTCCCGGAGTGCCCGGCGCCCGGCTCGCGTTGAACAAGCTGGTCCTCAACGGCGGAACGATCAGGATGGGAAACAACCTCTCGTTCAACCTTGATTTGGGAAATCAGCAATTTGCCCTGAACAGCGGATCGCTCAAAGCGGGTGGTGGCATGACGGTGCGGTTCGACAATGCGGTGCTGGCCGGCAGCGGCACGATCGACATTGCCAGCACGGGCTCCAGCGCTGCAAATGTGGAGTTTCACAACTCAAGCAGGACGATGGGCTTTACCGGGCGATTTAATGTGTCCGCCAACGGGGTGCTCGACCTTCCACCCGTTCCGGTAGACAACGCCTCGTTCGGCCTGAACCTGTCCGGCACCGGAAAATATGCGAACGATGCCGATGTGGCCCTGACTTCGCTGGTGATTTCCGGGGCGAACATTCCGCCCGGAACCTACGCGTACACCGATTTTACTCCGACCCAGCGGGCGTTCCTCGCAAGCACCAACGGCGTCATCACGGTGATATCCAATACGCCGCCAACCATGGGCGCGATCATGGATGCAACCATCGATGAGAACAGCTCGACCAATCTCGCCTTCACCGTCGGCGACGCCCAAACATCCTCCGGTTCGCTGGCGGTCAGCGGCTTCTCCTCAAACCCGGCGCTCGTCCCCCACGCAAATCTTGTTTTCGGCGGCAGCGGCTCCAACCGCACCGTGACGATCACCCCGGCCCCGAATCAAAGCGGCACGGCCACCATCACCCTGGCCGTCGACGATGGCTGGTTCAAAACGGTTCGCACCTTTGTCCTCACCGTGACGCACGATCCCAACTCCGACATCGATTCCGACGGCGACGGCCTGACGAATGCGGATGAGCTGCTGCTGGGCAGAAACCCCGCCAGTGCTTCGGACTTGGCGTTCGAATTCAACACCGACGGTTCGTTCGACGGCTGGGGCGGGTTTGCCAACATCACCAACCGCAGCGTAGGAGGCGGAAGCATCAAGGGCACCTCGGTCACCGGCGACCCCCAACTCTCGCGGGAAGGCTTCCTGTTTGATTCCGCAGCCGTGCCTTCGGTCATTGTCAAGCTCAAGGCCAGTGCAGCGGGCCAAGCCCAGTTTTTCTGGGGGAATTCCGCAACGCCCGGCTTTGCGGCAAGCCGGCGCATCGACCTTCCCTACACCGCAGCGAATGCGTGGCAGGCGATCATTGTCCCGCTTGCCGGCCACGCGGAGTGGGACGGGAAAACCATCGTCAACCTGCGCATCGACCCGATTGGTGTCGGCGGCGCCACCTTCGAAATCGATTGGATCCGCGCCTCCGACGGCGACCTCGACAACGACGGAATTCCCGACTCCAGCGAGGATGTGAATCATATCGATGTGCCCATCGACGCCTACGAGCAGTGGGCCGAAGCCCACAGCGTGGCCGGCACCAAAGCGGACGACGATGACGATGACGGACTCCTGAACCTGGCCGAATATGCGCTGGGCGGAAACCCCACCAATCCCGCCGACCGCGGCCATGCGCCAGCCGTTGGAACCGGAAGCAACTGGTTCGAGTATGTCCACGTGAAGCGCAGCGCACCCAACAGCGGCGTCACCTCCACGGTCGAAACCGCCGACGACCTCGTTTCGCCGGCCTGGACGACCAACGGCATCTCGATCATTGGCACCGGCGTGCTGGATGCGGATTTCAACACCGTCACCAACCGCATCTCGACCGAGGCCAAGAACGAGCGGTTTATCCGGCTGCTCATCGAATAAACAATGGAAACAGGACAAGCCCCTGCGCCATGCCGTACATCAACGACATCCAAGGCACGTTTGCCTTGGCGCAGGTTGCGCGTTCTGGTTCTATACCTTGCTTTATGTTCCAAGTGGTGGCGTGGGTGGATACCGCTGCGACCCGTCGCCAATCCCGGCGTTCCCGGCCGCCTTGGTTTTCAGGATGAAATCAAGCTGATGCTGTAAATGGTAAAAGGAATGTTCATGCAACCCCAAACAGTACGACGCGATTTTTTGAAAACCACCGCCTTGGCGTCCGGAGCACTGGCCTTGTTCGGCACCGCGCGTACAACCCGCGCCGCGACGGGGAAAAAGCCGAACGTCCTCTTCGTTTTCGCCGACCAGTGGCGGGGCAACGCAACCGGCTACGCGGGCGATCCAAACGTAAAGACGCCCAACCTCGACCGGTTGGCGGCACAAGGGTTGAATTTTAAGAACGCCGTCTCGGTCTGCCCGGTCTGCACGCCCTACCGCGCGTCGCTGATGACCGGACGTTTTCCAACCTCAACGGGCATGTTCCTGAACGATGCCTATCTGCCGGCTGAGGAGTTGTGCATGGCGGAAATCTTCAAGGAGGCCGGATACACGACGGGCTATGTCGGCAAGTGGCACATCGACGGACATGGCCGCTCCGCCTATATTCCGCCGGAACGGCGGCAGGGATGGGAATATTGGAAGGTGCTCGAATGCACCCACTCCTACAATAAATCAGCCTATTACAGCGGCAACGACCCCGAGATAACGCATTGGGAAGGGTACGATGCCTTCGCGCAGACGAAGGACGCCCAGCAGTATCTGAAGGCAAAGGCGGCGGAGGGGAAACCGTTCATCTTTGTCCTCTCGTTCGGCGGGCCGCATTTCCCGCATGGCACCGCGCCGGAAGAGTATAAAAAGCTCTATCCGCCGGAACGGCTTAAACTCGCCCCGAATGTGCCGGAGGCGATGCAGAAGACCGTACGCAAGGAACTACAGGGTTATTACGGGCATTGCACCGCGATCGACCGTTGCATCGGCGAGCTGATGGCCACCCTGGAGGAGACGGGCCTGGCGGAAAACACGGTGGTCGTCTTCACCTCCGACCATGGCGAAACCATGGGATCGCATGGCAACCGCCCGGCGCAAAAGCAGGTGCCGTGGGATGAAACGGCGCGGGTGCCCTTTCTCCTGCGCTACCCGGCCGCCAAAGGGCCCAAGGGTGCCGTGGTGAAAACCCCGCTCACCACCCCGGACATCCTGCCGACGCTGCTCGGCCTCGCCGGCATCCCGGTTCCCAAGTGCATCGATGGCGACGATCTATCCGCGACCGTCCGCAACCCGGCGTTTGCCATGGACCGCGCCGCGCTGTACGAAGGGGTGGCCCCGTTTGCCAGCCAGCTGGAGGAAAACAACCGCGAATACCGCGCGATCCGCACCAGCCGCCATACCTATGCCCGCGACCTCAAAGGCGCCTGGTTGCTCTACGACGACGAGGCCGATCCGTTCCAGCTGAACAATCTGGCGGACAAGCCCGAGCACGCCGCGTTGCAGAACGAGCTAGATTTGAAATTGCAGGCGGAACTGCAAAAGCGCGGCGACGAATTCCGCGGCGGGCAGTATTACATCGACCTCTGGGGCTTCAAGGCGCGCAATGGCAGCAGTATTGGCTACAAACCCGACAGCGAAACCCAGTCGCCCAAGCGTCCAGCCGGAAAATCGTGAAACGTCAACTCCACCGGAACCACCCCAAACAACGAGCCCATAGAATATGAAATCAGCCCTCAAAACCGTCACCGGCATCGCCCTCCTGGCGCTGTCCTTCACCCTGTCCGCCGAAGCCCAATCCACCGCCCGCAAGAAAATCCTCTTCTTCACCAAATCGGTCACGGCCGAACATGCCGCCATCAAGGCGGGCGGGGATGGAAAACCGGAGGGCATTTCCTACTCCGTCCTGAGGGAACTCGGGAAAAAGCACAACATTGAGTTCACCTTTTCCAAGGATGGCAGCCTCTTCGACGCCGCCTACCTCGCGCAGTTCGACGCCTTCTGCTTCTACACCACCGGCGACCTCACCCAGCCCGCCAAAGACGGCAGCCCGGCGATGCCCCCGGAAGGCAAGGCGGCGCTTCTCAAGGCCATCGCGGATGGGAAGGGATTCATCGGCATCCATGCCGCCTCCGACACCTTCCACTCCGCCGGGCACCAGGGCGCGGGCAAAAACAAAACCCAATCCGAAAACGACCGGGACGAATACATCCAAATGGTCGGCGGAGAGTTTATCATCCACGGCGCACAACAGCCAGCCCGGCAGATCGTTGCCGATGCGAAATTTCCGGGTGTTTCCCAAGTTCCGGCGGACTTCGGGCCGAACGAGGAGTGGTATGCGCACAAAAACTTTGCGCCCGACCTGCATGTCATTCTCGTCCAAGACACCAGCAACATGACCGGAGCGATGTACCAGCGCCCCAACTTTCCCTCCACCTGGGCCCGCATGCAGGGAAAAGGCCGCGTTTTCTACACCAGCATGGGCCATCGCGACGACATCTGGACCCATCCGGCGTTCCAATCCGTCCTCGAAGGCGGCATCAACTGGGCGCTCCGGCGCGTCGATGCGGATGTGACTCCAAACATTTCCACCGTCACGCCGAACGCCAACGAACTCTCCGCCAGCATCGTCCCCGACAAAAAGCCCGCCAAAGGCAAGGCCAAGGCCAAGGCGAACTAAATCTCAAGACCAGCAAAAAAACAACCGTACGGAGCCCCATGAAAAAAAGTATCCTTATCGCCCCGCTGCTCGCCTTGGCGATCACCGCTGGCGGAGCACCGGCCGACAAACCCAACATCATCATCATTTTGTCCGACGACCACGGCTACACGGATTTCGGGATCAATGGAATCGATCCCCATGTGCAGACGCCCGCCATGGACCTGCTGGCCGCCAACGGGGCATGGATCAAAAACGGCTACTCCACCGCGCCACAATGCGTTCCTTCGCGGGCGGGGCTCATGACCGGGCGCGTCCAAAACAGCTTCGGACTGCGCGGCAACGGCGCGGAAGAGCCGATCCCCATGGACGTTCCCACCATTGCCGAGCGCATGCGGACGCTGGGTTACCGCACCGGCTTCGTCGGAAAATGGCACCTCGGAAATGGCAAATTCGCTCCATCCAATCGCGGGTTTAACGACTATCAGGACGGGACGATGAACAACTATTCGGCCAATTACGACCTGGACGGAAAGGCCATTCCCCAAAAAGCGTTTGCCATCAAAGAAAACCGGGTCGCCTACCAAGGCAAGGCGAGCGCGGCGTTCATCGAAAAAAACCACGGCCAGCCCTTTTTCCTCTACCTGGCCCTCTATGGCCCGCACACCCCGCTCATCGAAAAGACCGATCCCTACTACCTGAACTTTCCCGCGGTCGACTATCCAAACTACAGCGATGAAATCGACGACATGCGCCGCCAGGGCCTGGGCTTGGTCAAGGCGGTGGACGATGCGGTCGCTGGCATCGTCAAAAAATTGCGCGAACATGGCATCGAAGAAAACACCCTCATCCTCTTTGCCGGAGACAACGGGGCCCAGCCCAAATATTTCGAGGCGATCAATGCCAAACCGACGCTGAGCAGATGGAACGGCTCCGAAAACATTCCGTTGCGCGGCGAAAAAGGCTCGCTCTGGGAAGGTGGCATCAAGGTGCCCATGTTTGCCTACTGGAAGGGACACATCCCGCCCGGACAGGTCGTCACGGAATCCATCAGCACCCTCGACTTCACCGCCACGACGCTGGAGCTGGCGGGCGGAACCTCCCCCGCCGAATTCGATGGGGTCAACCTCCTGCCCTACCTGACAAAAAAAACCGACAAGCTGGTGCGGACAAAGGATCTTTTCTGGGATTGGGGCATGGGCATTGCGCTGCAACGGGGAGAATGGAAAATCCACCGCTTTGGCAAACGCACCGCCCTCTTTAATCTTGCCGAAGACCCGAACGAATTCTTCAACCTCCAAAAACAGCACCCGGAAAAATTCAAGGAGATGCAAACCGCGCTGATGGCTCGGTACAACGCGCTGCCGAAGGATGGCCGGTCGCCGCTCGTCGACAAAGGCGACGACCTTTACGTGACGGGGGCGCCGGACGGAACACCGGTCGATCCGCGCTTCGCCTATCCCTACAAAGACGGCAAGCCCGTCGCCTATCCCGCCCCGCTACAATCACCCACCAAATGAGCTGATACCGATGACAAAAATATACTTCCTCTTACTCGCCGCTCTTCCACTGTTCGGACAATTTCCGAACGTTGCGGGGGCGGATGGAAAACCGAACATCGTGCTGATCATGGCCGACGACATGGGGTTTTCCGACATCGGCTGCTACGGCTCCGAAATCCCGACGCCAAACCTCGACGCGCTGGCCGCAAATGGACTTCGGTTTACGCAATTCCATAACACGGCCCGCTGCTCCCCGACCCGCGCCTCGCTGCTAACCGGGCTGCACCCGCACCAGGCCGGCATGGGACGGTTGGCCGAAGGCAGCATTGGCACAAAAGGAGACGGTGCGCCGGGTTATCTGGGCTATCTAAACAACCACTGCGTCACCATCGCCGAAGTGCTGCGCCCGGCGGGCTACCGCACCTACCTGGCCGGCAAATGGCATCTCGGCATGCGCGATGAATCGAAATGGCCGCTCCAGCGTGGCTTTGATCGCTTCTACGGCTTGCTGGTCGGCGCCTCCAGCTATTTCCGGCCGGAAGCCCCGCGCGGCCTGACACTGGACAACGAACAGCTACCCACCCCGACCGATCCGGACTACTACACCACCGACGCCTTCACCGACTTCGCGATCCAGACCGTCAACGAGCATAAGGGCAACGCCCCCTTCTTCCTCTATCTGGCCTTCAACGCGCCGCACTGGCCGCTCCACGCCAAGGAGGCCGACATCCAAAAGTTTGTCGGCAAATACAAGGCGGGCTGGGACAAGCTCCGCGAGGAGCGCTTGGCGCGGCAAAAACAGCTGGGCATCGTCGCGCCCGACGTTCCGCTCTCCGAACGCGATCCCGGCGCCCGCGCGTGGGACGCCTTGAGCGGCGAAGATCAACAAAAACTCGACTACCGCATGGCCGTCTATGCCGCGCAGGTGCATTGCATGGACTACAACGTTGGCCGGCTCGTCCAAACCCTGCGCGATCGCAAGCTCCTCGACAATACGCTGATCGTCTTCCTCTCCGACAACGGTGCCTGCGCCGAGCCCTACACCGATCTGGGCGGACAGCCCCAGGAAAACATCAACAAACCGTCGATCCACAGCAACGTCTCCTACGGCACCGGTTGGGCCAACCTCTCCAACATCCCCTTCCGGCGCTTCAAGTCGATGCTCCATGAAGGCGGACTCTCCTCCCCGCTCATCGTCCACTGGCCCGCCGGACTCAAAACCAAACCCGGCTCGCTCGACGCCACCCCCGGCTTCCTGCCCGATATCATGCCCACCTTCATCGACGTCAGCGGCGCGAGTTACCCGGAAAAAATTAACGGACAAGCCATCACTCCGCTCGAAGGACGCAGCCTCCTACCGATCCTCGCCGCGTCGGGAAAACTGGAGCCGCGCCTTTTCTGCTGGGAGCAATATGGCTTCAAGGCCGTGCGCGACGGCAACCTCAAGGCCGTCTTTTCACCGAACGATAGCTACGACAAACTCGGCAGCGGAAAATGGGAACTCTACGACCTCGCCAGCGACCGCGCCGAACTCCACGACCTCGCCGCCCAGCACCCCGAAAAATTACAACAGCTAATTGGTCAGTGGGATGCATGGGCCGCCCGCGCGCAGGTCAGTGGAAACCCAAACCAATCCAACAAGGCATCAGGGAAACAGAAGAAGAAAAAGTGAGGCCCACGATGAACACCCTGGCAAAGAACCCCGGACATGCCCCCATGAAACAGATTCTCGCCATGGCCGCCGCGCTGCTGCTGGCCCCGCCCGCCGTGCAGGCGGCGGACGGACGTTCCAACCCCAACGTGCTCTTCATCGCGATTGATGACCTGAACGATTGGGTCGGTTGCCTGGACGGGCACCCCCAGGCGCAAACCCCTTGCATGGATCGTCTCGCCGCCCGCGGAACGCTGTTTGCCAACGCCCACGTGCAGGCCCCGCTCTGCAATCCCTCGCGGGCCAGCCTGTTGACCGGACTGCGCCCCTCCTCCACCGGCATCTATGCGCTCCGTCCTGGGATCCGCGATGTGGAAATGCTCAAGGATTGGGTCGCGCTCCCGCAATATTTCCACAACCACGGCTACTTCACCGCCTCCTTCGGCAAGGTTTTCCACGACGGCTCGATTCCAAAAAAACTACAAGGAAACGAGTTCGACGTCTGGGGCCCCGCGCCGGGCATGCCGACTCCCGACAAAAAGTTCGTCCAGACCCCCGACACCATGAAGGCGATGGATTGGGGCGTTTTCCCGGCCGACGATCGCGAGCAGCCCGACTGGAAAACCGCCGACAATGTCATCGAACAACTAAAGAAACGCCCCAAGGACAAACCCTTTTTCCTCGCCGCCGGATTCCGCCTGCCGCATGTCCCGTGTTTCGCCTCGAAAAAATGGTTTGATCTGTTTCCATCCGAAGACCAAATCATGCTGCCGCCGGTTTTGGAAAACGACCGCGACGACGTGCCCTTCTTCTCCTGGTATCTTTACTGGAAGCTGCCCGAGCCGCGCCTCTCCTGGATGAAAGCGGCCAACGAATGGCGCTCGCTCGTGCGCGCCTATCTCGCCTCCACCACCTTCATGGACAGCCAGATTGGCCGCGTACTCGACGCCCTCGAAGCCAGCGGGGAGGCTGATCGTACGATCGTCGTATTGTGGTCCGACAACGGCTGGCATCTCGGCGAAAAGGCCATTACCGGCAAAAACACCCTCTGGGATCGTTCGACCCGCGTGCCGCTGATCTTCGCCGGGCCGGGCGTGGTGCCATCGGCCCGCTGCACCCAGCCGGCGGAATTGCTCGACATCTACCCCACCCTGCTCGAACTGTGCGGCCTTCCCGCCAAGCCGGACGTGGAGGGCCATAGCCTGGTGCCGCAGCTGAAGGATGCCGCGACCCCGCGGCCCTGGCCCGCCATCACCACCCACAACATGGGCAACCACGCCGTGCGCTCGGAACATTGGCGCTACATCCGCTATGCCGATGGCTCGGAAGAGCTTTACGATTACCGCACCGATCCGAACGAGTGGACCAACCTCGTCTCCCGGGCGGCGTCGGCGGAGATCGTCCGCGAGCATGCGCGCTGGCTGCCCGGCACCAATGCGCCGCCCGTACCCGGCAGCGCCAACCGCCTCCTTGTTCAGGAAAACGGTGTGTGGCTCTGGGAAGGGATGCCGGTTAAGGACGACGAGTGGGAAAAATAGGGATAGCCAAACGGAAACTTCAACAAAGGAAACTGATGATGAAAAAAACAACCCTCATTCTGGCCGCGACCTGTCTGGTGGGCGGCGCGCTCGCCGCCTCGGGCAAAATGGCGTCCAAACCCAACGTGATCGTGATTTTCACCGACGACCACGGCTACTCCGACCTGGGCTGCCAAGGCATCATGAAGGATGTCAAAACGCCGAACATCGATGCGCTGGCCGCCAACGGCGCGCGCATGACCGCCGGCTACGTCACCGCCCCGCAATGCAGCCCGTCGCGCTGCGGCCTGATCAGCGGCCAATACCAGGGCCGGTTCGGCATGGATGGCAATGGTTCCTGGGGCACGGTGCCGGGCCTTTCAGAACGGTTCTTCAAACTGAACAACCTGCCGCGCCGCATGAAGAGCGCGGGATATGCCACCGGCATGGCGGGTAAGTCGCACCTGGGCTCGGACGACAGCGGCAAACTCACGGAGCTGGGATTCGACAAGGTCTTCTTCAAGCACAGCGATGCCGCCGGCCATTGGAACATGAACCTGGAGGGCAAGGACATCGAGCCGCAGGTACAGCCCAAGCTCAGCGGCTATCACCTTGAGCTGATCACCACCTTCGCCTGCTCGTTCATTGAACGGTTCAAGAACCAGCCCTTCTTCTTCTACGTGGCCTATCGCGCCCCGCACGTTCCGCTCGATGCGCCCAAAAAATACCTCGACCGTTTTCCGGGCCCGATGCCGGAATCCCGCCGCAAGGCGCTCGGCTCGATTGCCGCCGTGGATGATGGCGTCGGCCGGATCGTCGAAACCCTGCGCAAAAACGGCCTCGAAGAAAACACCCTTGTTTTTGTGATTGGCGACAACGGCGCCCCGCTCAAGATCACAAAACCGGACACCGGCAGCGGCTGGGACGGATCGCTCAACGATCCGATGAACGGCGAAAAGGGCATGCTCTCCGAGGGCGGCATCCGCACCCCCTTCGTGGTTTCATGGAAAGGGACGATCCCCGGCGGGCAGGCCTATCCGAATCCGGTCATCTCGCTCGACGTGGCGGCCACGGCCAACGCGCTGGCCGGACTGCCGAACGATCCGGCCCTCGACGGGGTGAACCTGATCCCCTTCCTGACGGGCAAGGACAGCGGCAGGCCGCACGAAACGCTCTACTGGCGCTGGGAAGGACAATACGCCATCCGCAAGGGCGACTGGAAACTGCTCTTCAGCGGCGACCGGCAATACCTCTACAACCTCGCCACCGACGTCGAGGAAAAGCACAACCTCTTTTCGCAGCAGCCCGAATTGGCGCGCACGCTCCGGGCGGATCTGGAAAATTGGGCCAAGGGCCTGATTCCGTCGGGCGTCGTCGCGGCTCCGCTGACCAAGGCCGCCGAAAAATATTTCGACTACTATCTGGATGGGAAAACAGCGGTTGCATCCGCCTCCGACGACGATTCCGGCAAGGCGCCGAAGGCAAAGGCACGGCGGAAAGCGAAATCAGACAAGACCGGAGAATAGATGAAAGCAACCCAATTGCTGCTGTCGCTGGCGTTGTTCGGCGGCTATTGCGCCGCATACGCCGCCGATTACGAGGTCCCCGGGCGCTGGCCGACCGAAAAGGCCGAGGCGTGGTATGCGCTGCAACCGTGGTTGGTGGGCTGCAACTATATTCCCGCCCATGCCATCAATCAGCTGGAGATGTGGCAGGCGGAAACCTTCGATCCGCAGGCGATCGAAAAGGAACTGGCACTGGCGCAATCGATCGGATTCAACTCGCTGCGGATCTTTCTGCACGATCTGGTATGGGAGGTCGATCCCGCCGGACTCTATGGCCGTATGGAGCGATTTCTTGCTCTGTGCGACGCGCACGGCATCCGTCCGCTCTTCGTCTTTTTTGACGACTGTCACCGCCCGCTACCCAAGCTCGGCAAGCAGCCCCTGCCCGTACCGGCCTATCACAATTCGGGCTGGATGAATTCGCCTGCGCGGGATGTGGCCACGGCCTACGCCAACGGAACGGCTTCGGAACGCGATCAGGCGCGGCTGAAGGGCTATGTGCAGGAGACGATGCGCCACTTCAAGGACGATCCGCGCATCCTGATGTGGGATCTATACAACGAACCCGGTCGCGGCGACACACTGGAGCCCGGCTTGAACGAAAAAGGCGAACAAGCTCCGTTCGGCGACAAGAGTGCCAAGCTGCTGCTGGATGTCTGGCGCTGGGCGCGCGAAGTAAATCCATCCCAACCGCTCACCTCGTGCGCAGACGGCTCCGTTGGAAAGCAAAACATCGCCATCGGGTTGGCCAACTCGGATATCCTCTCGTTCCATAACTATAACTCGCCCGAAAAGCTCGAAGCAGACTGTGTGCGGTTTACCAAGATGGGACGGCCAGTGCTCTGCACTGAATATATGGCGCGCCCGAATAGCACCTTCGCGGGCAGCCTTCCAATCCTCAAAAAGCATAAGATTGGGGCCTACAACTGGGGTTTCGTGGCGGGCAAGACCGGTTGCATCTGGCCATGGAGCAGCCGTAAGGGCAAGAATGTAGACCATTTACGTAAAACGGGCGTCGTATGCGACGACATCACGAAGTTGCCGGAACCCGAAATCTGGTTCCACGAACTTTTCCGCCCCGATCACAGCCCTTACCGGCCGGAAGAGGTCGAATTTATTCGACAAATCACCAAAGAAAACAGGGCCAAATGACCAGAACCAGCTTTAGAGGATTGGTCACCGCATGCGGATTGATAATAGCCGGAGTATCATCCGCCGCACCGCAACCGAACATCCTGCTTATCCTGGTGGATGACCTAGGCTATAACGATCTCGGTTGCTACGCCTATCCGGGAGATCTGGCCTCCGCCGGACAATCCGCCCCCTCGCCATACCCGGAAAAGGCGGCCTTTGCCGCGCCCAACCAGGCCATCGCTATGGTGGACGGCAAGCGAGTCTCTCTCACCCCCCATCTCGATCGGCTCGCGGCGCAGGGGGTCAAATTCACCGACTATCATGCTCCCGCAACCGTCTGCTCGCCGTCCCGCCTCGGCCTGATGACCGGTCGCATGCCGGCCCGTTTCGGCCTTGGCGGCATCATCTCCGAAAAGAAGAAGGATCCGGCCGGATTGCCCAGCCGGGAGATTACGCTGGCGGAAGCGCTGAAAGGGAGCGGATACGCCACCGCCGCCTTTGGGAAGTGGCACCTCGGCAACGACAAGATACACGAGCCGACCAACCACGGCTTCGACCACTACTGGCCGGCCACCGGCGAACGGGCCACCGAACTGGAGCGACTGACGCAACAGGTCATCGCCTTCATCCAGGAAAATCGGAACGGTCCGTTTTTTGCCTATTTCGCCCCCCACCAGCCCCACCACCCCAACGTGCCGCATCCCGATTTTGCCGGCAGCAGTACCAAACTCCTCGGCCCGCGCTCCTACATGAAGGGAAACGAGAGCGACAAAACTCAAACCTCCTCTAAAAGTGATTTCCACGATGTGGTGCATGAGCTCGATTTCCGCATTGGCCAGCTCCTGAAACGGATCGACGAACTGGGACTCACCGAAAACACCATCGTCATCTTCACCTCCGACAATGGCCCGTGGACCGGCCAGACGCAGGCCAAGGAGGGCAAGCCGGGCATTATCGGTACCGGTTATCCCTACCGGGGCGGCAAGTTCGAGTATTGGGAAGGCTCATCGCGCGTTCCGGCCATTATCCGATATCCCAAGGAGATCCCCGCCGGGGTCGTCACCGACGCCCCGGCCTCCGGCCTCGATTGGTTTGTCACGCTCACCAAGCGGGGCGGCGGAACCATCCCAGCCGACCGCAAGCTCGACGGATTCGACCTCTGGCCATTCCTGACCAAGCTGCCGGGCACCGCGTCGCCCCGGCCCTATATCGCCCACGAACGCGGCAAGAACGTACTCGCCGTGAGCAATGGACGTTTCAAGCAGTTTGAAAACCGCCTGGTAAACCTGCGCACCGACTTTACCGAGGTCGTCGATGTCCAGTCGGACAACGCCAACGTCTCCACCGAAATGAGCCGTCAATTAGCCGAAGCCAATGCGAGCCTTGCGGCGGAAAAGCTAAAACTGGAACCCGCCGCCCCGCAGGAGATTCTGCTGGCGATCGGCAGCGGACGCTATCTTGACGTGGCCAACGGCAGTCCGTCTGCGTTTACAATAAGCCTAAGCAGCGCCCCCTCGGCCAATCTCATCGTCCAGCTACGCCAACGTTCCGGCACTTCAGCGATTAGCGTAAGCCCGGCATCGCTCACCTTCACCAAAACCAACTGGAAAACACCGCAGACGGTTACCGTAACCACCACCGGCACGAGCGAATCATTCTCCGTCTTCGAGGTGAAAACCCTTGATTCGATGCCCATCAAGGAACTTTTTATCCGTGCAAATTTAAATGCAAAATAACCAAGATTTATATTAGGAGACTACAATGAAAACAGCAGTCCTGTTCGGAGCCGCCTTGCTGGCGGGGTTTGCCGGGGCGCAGGGAAAAAGCGAACGCCCGAATGTCGTGTTCATTATTTCGGACGACCACGGCTGGAGCGATTACGGCTTCATGGGCCACGCGCAGATTGCCACGCCGCGGCTGGATCGGTTGGCGACGGATGCGATCACCTTTACGCGCGGCTATTCGGTTACACCGCTCTGCCGGCCCTCATTGGCGAGCATCGCCACCGGCCTCTATCCGCACCAGCACGGCGTGACCGGCAACGACCCCGCCCTGCCGAAAGAAGCCGATGGCCAGCGCGGACGTGAAAACCCCGAATATGCCCCCTATTACCAAACCATCGTTGACCATTTTGCCCGGCAACCCAACTTTGTGCGCGACCTGACGGCACGCGGCTACGTTACCCTGCAAACCGGCAAGTGGTGGGAAGGCGATCCACAAAAGACGGCGGGCTTCACCCACGCCATGACGGCGGGAACCAAAAAGAACGACCGCCACGGCGGCGCGGGATTGGCGATTGGCCGCGACGGAATCGCCCCGATCCGCGACTTCATCGAACAGGCGGGCGACAAGCCGTTCCTGGTCTGGTATGCACCGATGCTGCCGCATGCGCCGCACAACCCGCCCGACGAACTGTTGCAGAAATACCTCAAGCTGGCGCCCAACGAACCGCTGGCACGCTATTGGGCCAGCGTCGAATGGTTCGACAACAGCTGCGGCGAGCTGCTCGACTACCTCGACCAGCGCGGACTGCGCGAAAACACCATCATCGTCTACGTCGCCGACAACGGATACATCCAGGATCAGAAAAAATCGAACAAGCCGGAAGCGCGCTCGAAGCTGACCTCCTACGAAGGCGGCGTGCGCACCCCGATCATGGTCTCGTGGCCGGCCAAGCTGAAGCCGCGCATGGACACGGAACACCTGGCCAGCTCGCTCGACCTCTGGCCGACGCTGGCGGCCCTGCTCCAGCTCGATGCGCCGAACGATTTGCCGGGCATCAACCTCGCGGACGAAGCCGCCGTGGCCAAACGCCAGGTTATCTTTGGCGAACAGTACGCCCACAACATCGCCGACGTGAACCAGCCGACCGACAGCCTGGAATCCCGCTGGATCATCGATGGCCACTGGAAGTTGATCGCGTTTGAAGCGGGCAAGAAATCGAAGGCGAAGATGGAGCTGTACGACCTGAAAAACGACCCGTGGGAAAAGAACGATCTGGCTGCGAAGGATCCCGAACGGGTAACGGCATTGTCGAACCAGCTAAACCAATGGTGGAAGCCGACCCAAAAGAAAGCTGTAAAATGAAAAGTGTATCCCGACTGTTCTTCCTGCCTTGCGCCGGGCTGGGCTTGATCCTCTCCGCCTCCGCCGCCCCGCTCGAAGAGGGTTTTCTGAATCCGCCCGATTCTGCCAAGCCACAAACATGGTGGCACTGGATGAACGGCAACGTCTCCAAGTCGGGCATCACCAAGGATCTCGAAGCGATGAAGGCGGTTGGCCTCGGCGGCTTCCAGCAATTCGATGTCGGGTTCCAGACTACGGACGGTCCGGTCGTATACAACTCGCCGCGCTTCCATGAAATGATGGCCTTTGCCATCGCCGAGGCGAACCGCCTCGGGCTGGAGGCGGGCTTCAACAACGCCTCGGGCTGGTCGAGCAGTGGCGGGCCGTGGGTGAAGCCGGAAGATTCGATGAAAACGCTCGTCTGGAGCGAGGTGGCTGTTCGCGGCGGGGAAGGCACGATCACCCTGCCCGTCCCTGAGATTCAGCCAGAGCAGCAAAAGGGAAAGGATAAGCCCAAGTCCGACTTTTACCGGGATGTGGTCGTGCTAGCCTTCCCCGCGCCGAAAAACACGGAATACCGGATCAAGGATTGGAAGGAAAAATCGCTCGCGGATGCCGACGCAAAACCCGACCAGTTTGTTCCCGACCGCCGCGCCGCACCGGTGGAATCGGTGATACCCGCCAACACGATCCTGCGCTTGATCGATCACATGGATGCGCAGGGCAGACTCGACTGGACGCCGCCCGCCGGAGCGTGGGTGGTGATGCGCGTTGGCTATACCTCGACCGGCGCCCAGAATCGTCCCGCCGCCAGGGGTGGCATCGGCCTGGAGATCGACAAGCTCAGCCGCAAGGCGACCGATCTGCACTGGAATGCGCTCATCGACAAAGTCGTGGCCGATGCCAAAGGCCTGCCCGCCTTCACCACGATTCTCATCGATAGCTATGAAGTGGGAATGCAGAACTGGACGGAGGGCTTCGATCAAGAATTTAAACAACGGCGCGGCTACGATCTGGTTCCGCTGCTGCCCTGCATTTCCGGACGCGTGGTGGAGAGCACCGAAACCACCGAGCGGGTGCTGTGGGACCTGCGCACCACGGTGGCCGAACTGATGCACGAAAACTATTTCGGCTACTTCGCCGAAAAATGCCATGCGTTAGGTCTGAAGCTGGCGACGGAGCCGTATGGTTCCGGCTCCTTCGACGCCCCTGCCGTCGCGCTGATGTCCGATCTGCCGATGGCCGAATTCTGGCAAAACCCGCCCCGCAACCTATGGCAGTGGACCGCGCAGGTGGTCTCTTCCGGCGCACACCTTGCCGGTCGTCCGATCGTGGGCGCCGAGGCGTTCACCAACATAAAGAACGAGTGGACGGACCACCCGTACGCGATCAAGAAATATGGCGACTGGGCCTTCGCCAAGGGGATCAACCGCTACTATTTCCACACCTTCTCCCACCAGCCGTGGAACGACTCCGTCAAGCCGGGCATGACCATGTCGCGCTTCGGCGGCAATTTCCACCGCAACAACACCTGGTTCCCCAAGTCGCAGGCGTGGATGGAGTACATTGCCCGCTGCCAATATCTCTTCCAGTCGGGCACCTTCCAGGCCGACATCCTCGCGCTCTACGGCGACGAACGCGGCTTCAACTGCTTCCTCTCCGCCACGGAGCCGCCGGACATCAAGCCCCTCCCCGGCCTCGCCTGCGATTTGGGCGGCATGAGTTCGATCGATCACCTTTCGGTCGATGCCAACGGCGATATACGGGTGACCTTCAACGGCGCGCTGCTCGACACCCGCTACAAGCTGCTCCTGCTGAAACGCGCCGACCTGATGACGCCGGAAAACGTCGCCAAGCTGGGCGCGCTCGCGGACAAGGGGGCAAAAATATTCGCCCCGCGGCCGCTCCGTTCGCCGTCGTTCCAAAACCACGCCGAAGCCGACCGGACGATCCAATCGCTGGTGAAACGCTACTGGGATTCCAACCTCATCCGCGACCTGAAGGAGTTTGCGGCGGCAGCGGAGGCGCTGGTGAAGGATTGCGACGTTCCCGAAAATATCCTCTTCAACCGCCACCGCATCGGCGCGGACGAATATTACTTCATCGCCAGCGAAACGGACGAAGTCCGCGACATCGCCGCCACCTTCCGCGTTGGCGGCAAGCAGCCTGAAATCTGGAATCCGCTCACCGGCGAAATCGCCGACGCCGTCAACTGGAAGGCCCTTCCCGACGGACGGACGCAGGTGAACCTCGAACTGGGCCCGGTCGATGCGCTCTTCGTCGTGTTCCGCAAACCGACCGCCAGCATGGGTGCCGAAACACCCACGCCCGAATCCAACGAAATCTTGGCGCTGAACGACCAATGGACCGTGACGTTCGATCCAAACTGGGGCCCGAAAAACCCGGTTGCCTTCGACCGCCTCGCGCCGTGGAACGAAAACGCCAACGAGGAGATCAAGTATTTCTCCGGCACCGCGACCTATCGAACTTCGTTCGACTGGAAACCTGAAACCGGAAACCTGAAACCTGAAATCGTTTTGGATCTTGGGCGGGTTGAAGTAATCGCGAAGGTCACGCTCAACGGCGTCGAGCTGGGAACCCTGTGGAAGCCGCCCTTCCGGATCGATGCAAGCAAGGCCATCAAGGCCGGCGGCAACACGCTGGAGATCGAGGTCACCAACCTCTGGGCTAACCGGCTGATCGGCGACGAGCGGCTTCAGGATTTCGGCAAGGGATTCCCCGATTGGCTGACCGCAGGCAAGCCGGTGCCGGCCGATGCGCCGCGCAAGACCTTTGCAGCGTTTGGCTCCGTCAAAAAGAACGACGCGCTACTCCCCTCGGGATTGCTGGGGCCGGTCACCCTGCACGCCATAAACCCAAATTGAAAACGGTTGGTTGAAACCCGTGCTCACGGCAGACCGAGTCTTTCCCGGCATGGCCGAACTACTGGTGCGCGGACGTGGTGCGGGCTTCCTGCAAAGGAGCCCGCTTCCGGCGCGCTCCCTGCGGGAAGCACGCACCACAAAAACCACCCGCTCAACCAAAGCCCCCGGAAAGACCGACCACCGGTGTGGTGCGGGCTTCCTGGATAGGAGCCCGCGTCCCGGCGCGCTCCCTGCGGGAAGCGCGCCGTCCTTGTCCGCGTCGAGCCGCTGAAAAAGCGGATCGAGCATCGCGGGATTCTCCTTGAGCCGACCCTGTCCAATGTCAGCGAGCTTTGTGAACTAGGCCTTGCTCACCGTGCCGTTGCCATCGGCATCGAGCCGCCTGGAAAACGCGTCGCCCATGCCGGCTGTTGGAGCGGAAGGGCGAGTATCAGAGACTGGCTTTTCGGCAGGCGTATCGCCCTTCCCCGCGCCGCGCAACAGGCGGCTCAGAAATTCAGCATCGCTGAAGCTGCGGCTGTTTTGGAGATCCCCTTGCCGGACGACGACCAGTTTCATGGACGGAATGATGTAGAGCCGCTGCTTGCCGGCGCCGGCGGCCAGGAATAAATCATCCGGTAGCCAGTCCGACTTCACGATGTCGCCCATGTCCCGCTGGAGGATTGGAATCGTTGTGATGATTGAATCAGACACATCGGCTTTCAGCCACCAGGTCAGGCCGTAGGCCGGATTCTGCGGAGTGCCCTGTTTCAGCAGGTCGAACAGGTCGGCGCGGATAATCTGTTGGCCGTTCCATTCGCCTTTGTTGAGAACAAACTGACCCAATTGCGCCCAGTCGCGGGCGGTCATGTGGACACCGCCGCCGACCTGCGGCTGTCCGTCCGCGCAGCGGCCTTTCCATTCCACGGCAATGCCGACCGGATCGAGCACCCGGCGTTTCAAATAGGCTTCAAACGTTTCGTTGCCCAGCTTGCGCTGGAGCGCTTCGCAGAAGGCGATCAGGTGGTAGGCCCCGTACTCAAATTGATCTCCCGGCTTGCCGGCCATCGGCTTGGCTATGATCTCCTTCCAGGACGGTGAACGTATCGCCGCGCCCTGTTCGCCGGGCAGCAGTCCGCTGGTGAGCGTGAGCAGTTGGCGATAGGTGATCTGCGACTTGGGCGGATCGGCTTTCCATTCGGTCAGCGTTGCACAGACCGGATCGTCCAGTTTCAACAACCCGTCTTCTACTGCCGCCATCGCGGCCACTCCGACAAAACTCTTGGTGCCGCTGGCCAGGGTTTGGCCACGGTCTTTGCTGCCGCCGTTGCCGTAGGCTTCAAAGACGATCTTGCCATCGAGCATCACCACCATCGCCTGACCGCCGTTTGATTCGCTGTAGCGTCGCGCCGCCTCGCAAGCCGTCACGTCTGGCAGCACGGTGGATGCGCCAACCGAGGTCGTGTTACCGAGAGTGAGGATGGTGAATGCAAGGTGAAGCGCCCTGTTCATCCCGTCAGTGGTTCGGCTGGATGCGGGGCGAGTATCGGAGCCGGTGATTTTCAGCGTGATTGGCGTTTTCATTTTGCAGCCCCGGTTCGCTGTTTGGCGACCTTCTCCAACAGATCGCACGCTTCCTTGTAAAGACCTCGGCCGGTTTTCACCTCGTCGCCAAACTCCAGGTGCTGGTCGCTCGTCGCGAGGTAGGCGGGCCACGTTGGCAGACCGGGGCCGTTCGGGTCGCCCGTTTTGGCGAACTGCACCCAGCAGGCGCTCATGGCGCGCGACAGTTCGCGGTCATCGTCGTCGAAGCCGAACGCGGGCAGGGTGTCAAACACGTAGCCAATCTCCGCCCCATGTGTGGCGCCCAGCGAACGGCGGGCCAGACCCGGCGACACGCGCGTGAAGTGATACAAGAACGCGTTCTGGTCGTCCTTGTTGCACGCGCGCGCCATGACACGCGC
>JBGSLE010000449.1:0-3034 GCA_041740875.1 Pontiella sp.
GGCGCGGCGCGAGCGGCGGCGCTTTTGGCGGCGAACCTTTTCGGCCTCCTGCTGGCGCGCGCTCTTTTCGCCGAGCAGGCGCTCCTCGAAACGCTCGCACAGCTCGCGTCGCGCCCAGTAGCGGTTGTCGGCCTGCGACCGCGTCTTCTGGCAGCGGATTTCGATGCCGCTGGCCGCGTGGACGAGCTGGACGCACGACGAGGTTTTGTTGATTTTCTGCCCGCCCTTGCCGGAACCGCGGATGAAATGCTCATCGATCTCCGCCTCGCGGATACCGAGCTTTTCCATCCATTCATGGAGCTTTTCTGTTTTTTCCGGCGTGACCATGCGCGCACCATAAAGGCCTAAACGGGCTTTCGCAATTGATTTAATCGTCCGGCCGCATACGATGCCCCGATGGATGAACTGCTAGCCAATGCTGACGCCGACAGCCAATGGCTCTACCGCATCGTCAACTGGTCGCTGCTGGTCGGCGGCACCGTGGTGGCTATCCTGCTCGCCCTGCACCAGCGCCGCAACCCGCCCGACCGCAACCAGCTGACCGCGCGCATCGCCGGGCGTTCGTGGGATACGGGGCAGGTCTTCCTTTTGCTCGCGGCGCTCTTCCTGCTCTATTTCCTAGCCATGTTCAGCGGCCGCCTCTTTTATGAAGAGCATATTCCGGTGGCGCGGCTGGGCATCACGCTCGTGATTTATTCCGCATTGGTCGCACTGACCGCCCTCGTCAACCGGCGGCGCGGCGGCACCTGGGCCACCAGTTGCGGCATGGGGCTGCGGAACCTGGGGAAACTGGCGTGGTCGCCGGTGCTCTACCTGGCCTTCGTCCCGCTGCTGATGGTGGCGTCGAAAGGCTACCACCTGCTGCTGGAGCAGGTCTTCCACACCGAGATCGTGCTGCAGGACGTCGCCCAGATCGTGACGCAGGATCTCACCTGGGTGCAAATTCTCTACATCCTCATGGCGATCTTCGTGGCACCGGTCTACGAGGAGATCATGTTCCGCGGCGTCATCTTCCCCTACCTGGCGAAGCGGGCCGGCCTAGCCGGCGGAACGGTGCTGGTTTCGGTTCTCTTCGCGACCATGCACTTCCACCTGCCCTCGGCGGTGCCCCTCTTCCTGCTGTCGGCGGCGCTCTGCCTGGCCTACTGGCGCACCGGCTCGCTCTGGACCAGCATCGGCATGCACGCCGTCTTCAACGCCGTCAGCATCCTCGCACTCAACATCGTCGGCTAACCGGAATGATGGGCAAAGGCGGTGAGGCCGGCGATGGCAGCGCCAATTC
This sequence comes from Pontiella sp., assembly GCA_041740875.1. GTDB lineage: Bacteria > Verrucomicrobiota > Kiritimatiellia > Kiritimatiellales > Pontiellaceae > Pontiella. The sequence continues at coordinate 1,283 of JBGSLE010000449.1, forward strand.
CAAGAACCAACATCTTGCGACTCTTTTCCAACCTTGGGACTAGCCTAAGCCCGCATTTCCGGGCTACCCTGTCCGCCATTATGGAAGTGTGTCGTCATCCGGAGGCACCGATGGTTCACGCAGGGCCACCCAACCCCGGCCCGGAAAGGAAAGGCAATGAAAAGAAAAATAACCCGGTTAAGCATACTCCAGACAGGCAAGTTTCTAGCGGTATTCTATGCGCTAGCCACGGCAATCATGGTGCCGTTCCTATTGCTAGCCTTGTTCGGCAACCCCAAAGAATTCGGCTTAATGATCCTCATGTTGCTGATCTATCCCATCATGGGTTTTATCGGCGGCATCATCATGGCGACATTCTATAACCTGACCGCCAAGTGGGTTGGTGGAATCGAAGTAACCGTCGAGGACTCGGCGGAAGAACCATAATCCAGACCCTGGACAGGAAACAGTCGACCCGAGGAGAGCATGTATGAATAGCGGCCACATATCAGGCATTGGGGGCTGGTTGATTTTGCCGATGATCGGACTGGTGATCACGCCCTTGCGATTGGGGTTCATGTTGATAACCATGCATCTGCAGATATTCCTTTCGGGAAGCTGGGGAATCCTAACCACGGCGGGATCGGATGCCTATCACCCGCTATGGGCACCATTGATCTTGTTTGAAATCTTCGCAAATACGGTATTGATGAGCTGGTCTGTTGCCTTGCTTGTTCTCCTGTTCGCAAAATCGCATCACTTCCCAAAATGGATAATTCTACTCTACCTCACCTCCTTGGGTGTGATAGCGCTCGACATGGCCCTGAGCCAATCCATTCCGGCAGTTGCCGAACAAAACGATCCCAGCGCCGCAACAGAATTGTTCCGTTCGATCGTGGCCGCCATTATTTGGATTCCCTATTTCATCAAATCGGAACGGGTAAGGAATACCTTCGTGAAGCCTTCGGCCCAGCGGCTCCAACCTGCCCCGATGGACGCCGGCGGAGAGTTCAACGTACAAGTCGATGCGGCCGAGCGCTAGCATGGGCCAATAGAGGGATAGGTTATGGATGTCGCAGGACCAATTCTTGCCATCATCGCATTGGGCGCGCTCATCGGCTTGTTGATTCAGGCGGGTTTTATCCTCTGGGGTGCCCGCATCGCCGGAATCGAAGGGCGAACCTTCGGCAAGGCAATCGGAACCACCATTTTGGGCGGATTTGCTTCGTGCATCGTCTCCGTCATGCTGGGAGGACTGCTTGTCACAGGCATTGTGTCCGGGTTCATCGGAGGGCTCCTCATCTCCGTACTGGTCATGATGCCGATCTTTCGCACGAGCTTCGGGAAAGCGCTCGGCGCAACGGTGCTCGCCTGGGTGATGAGCCTCCTCGTCATGGGCGGGTTGGCCTTGGCGGCGCTTCTCCTGGTTGGCGGGCTCGCCGCACTCCCGTAATAGGAACGAACCGGCCACCCGGAAAACCGGCGGTCTCTCCGATCATGGCAACCGGCTGCGATCAATGCCCTATGCGAAGGCGGTGAGGCCGGCGATGGCGGCGCCGACGACGGGGGCGTCGTCGACCTTGATGCAGCGGATGTGCAGGCCGCGTTCGGCGAGCAATCGGGCGAGGTGCGCCTGCACCTGGTCGGCCAGCCGGAAGGTCTTGTAGTAGGTCGAGCCGTCAATGTTGATGCAGACCGGCCGCTGCGGGTCGCGGCCCGCCCCGCCCTTGACCACCGCCGCCAAAACAATGACCGCCCTCAACAGCCCCGCGC
>JBGSLE010000450.1:0-5968 GCA_041740875.1 Pontiella sp.
ATGACACCTGCGGGAATACCTATCTTGAGGGGGATGGCGATGTACATCATCTCCTGCCGGATGGTGCGGCTATAGCGCCGGTCGATCCCCGCCTGGCCGCCGAGCGCCTGGCGGATTTCCGGCCGGTCCCCGTGGTATTCCATCTCGTCGGGGTGCTTCTCCGAATCGGCCGCCACCGAGCCGTCGGGCATGATGATGGTGAAGCGGGTCTTGACGGTGCCGCCCAGCCGCTTGCACAGCTCGTCGAGCCCCGCCGGATCGCCGGCCTTGACGAGGGGCAACGCGTGGTCGGCGAGCAAAACGGCGCGGGTGCGGATGTCGTTTTCCAAGGCTTGGAAATAGAGGTTGGACATCGCGTGGTAGGCATACAGCGCAACGGCCGCGATCGCGACCGAGGTCAGGATCCAGTACGAGGGCAGCAGCAGCCAAAACAGCCGTTTTTTCTTCATTAGGTGCGCCAGCGCGGGGTTATTCCTCTTCCTTGAAGCGGTAGCCGATGCCCCGGACGGTTTCAATGTATTTTCCGGCATCGCCCAGCTTCTTGCGCAGGCCGACGATCTGCACGTCCACGGAGCGGTCGGTCACCGGATAGTCCTCGCCGTGGACGGCATCGACGATCTGGTAGCGGGTAAAGACGCGCCCCGGCTGCTGGGCGAGCAGTTGCAAAACCTTGAATTCGGTAAAGGTCAGCACGAGATCCTCGCCGCCGACCTCCACCTTGTGCCGCGTCGCGTCGATCATGATCCCATGGATATGGACGATCTCCTCGCCCGGCACAGGCTTGCCCGCCGAAATCCGCCGCAGGGCGGCCTTGACGCGCGCCAGCAGCACCCGCGGGCTGAAGGGCTTGGTAATGTAGTCGTCCGCGCCCAACTCCAGGCCGGTCACAATGTCCGCCTCCTCGCACAGCGCCGTCAGCATGATGATCGGAATGCGCTCCGTGCGCGGGTTCGACTTTAGCCGCTTGCAAACCTCTAGGCCGTCCGCGCCCGGCAGCATGATGTCGAGCAGGATCAAATCGGGTTGCAGCTTTTCCGCCTCGCCCAGCGCCTCCTCGCCGGAATCGACCACCGTGACCCGGTACTTGTTCCGTTCCAGGTTGAATTGCAGCAGCTCCTGGATCGGCGCTTCGTCCTCCACCACCAAAATCTTGATCTTTTCCATGCCGCCAATGTCGTGAATTTACCGAACGCTAACAATCCTTAAACGGTTAGTTTTCTGTAACCCCCTTGTTGGCGGATTGTTTTGGAACCGCGCCCGGCGCGCCCCGTCCGGGTTCGGCGTTTGACAATTCCGGTGGCCGCCGCGTACTCTGCGGTTTTTTATAGGAGGGGACGATGAGCTCTTTTGCGCAGATACCCATGCAGTTTGTCGGGCCGATGAGGCTTTCGGGGCCGGTGGTCGCGGGTGAATTCGAGGTGCCGCTGGCCACCTACGAGGCGCCGCTGTGGCCGTCGGTCAATCGGGGCGCGCGCGTCTCGATGAACTGCGAAAAGGGGATCGTCTGCACCGTCATCGACGACCGCATGACCCGCTCGGTCTTGTTCGAAGCGCCCGGCGCCACCGCCGCCCTGTCCGCGCTACAACAGATCCGCGCCGACCGCCCCGCCCTGGAAAAGGTAGTGGAAGGCACCAGCCGCTTTGCCCGTCTCATCGACCTGCACAGCCAGATCGCCGGCAACCTGCTCTTCATCCGCTTCGAGTTCACCACCGGCGACGCCTCCGGCCACAACATGTGTACCCAAGCCGCCGAAGCGCTCATGAACCACATCCTCGCCGGCCATCCCGAACTCCAATACGGCTCGATCTCCGGCAACTATTGCTCCGACAAGAAGGCCACCGCCGTCAACGGCATCCTCGGCCGCGGCAAATACGTCGTCGCCGAACTGGCCATCCCCGGAAAAACCTGCCGCCGCTACCTCAAGGCCGAGCCCGGCAAGATCGTCCAGCTCAACATCCGCAAAAACCTTGTCGGCACCCTGCTCGCCGGCGGCCTGCGCAGCGCCAACGCCCACTTCGCCAACATGCTGCTCGGCTTCTACCTCGCCACCGGCCAAGACGCCGCCAACATCGTCGAAGGCTCCCAAGGCATCACCCTCGCCGAAGAACGCGACGGCGACCTCCATTTTTCCGTCACGCTTCCCAACCTCATCGTCGGCACCGTCGGCAACGGCAAGGGGTTGGATTTCGTCCTAGAAAACATGCGCCGCATGGGGTTGGACGAAGCGCGCGAGCCCGGCGAAAACGCGCGCCGCCTCGCCTGCCTTTGCGCCGGCGCCGTCCTCTGCGGCGAACTCTCCCTGCTCGCCGCCCAGACCAACCCCGGCGAACTCATGGCCGCGCACCGGCGCATCGAGCGCGGCCAGCCGTAATACCATCTTCAGTTTGAGTTCGGGTTTTTGCAGGCAGGATGCCTGCGGTACGTACCGCCACCATCTTGGCGGCCATGTCCCAAAACCAAACTGAAGATTGTATAACTCACAAAAAAGGCGTGGTCGCTTGACCACGCCTCGCAATTCAGCCGTTCTGCTCGAATCAATAGGCGGTGACGGGCACGAAGCCGATCTCCTCGACCATCTCCTGGCCGTCTTCGGTGAGGTAGGTGGTCACGAAGCGGTAGAGCGGGGAGCCGAGTTTGGGATAGCCGTTGGTGTACATGAAGAGCGGGCGGGCGATCGGGTATTCGCCGGTCTGCACGGTTTCGGCGGAGGCCTGGATGCCGTTGATCTTGAGCGCCTTGACGGTCTTGTCGACGAAGCCGAGGCCGGCGTAGCCGATGGCGGCGGGGGTGCTTTGGACGCGCTGGCGGATGGCACCGTTGGAGCCGACGTATTCGCAGCCTTCGCCGATCTTCTGCTCGTGCATCACGAGGGTGGCGAAGGTTTCGTAGGTGCCGGAGTTGGTGTCGCGGGAGATCGTGACAATCTTCTTGTCCGGCCCGCCGACCTCCTTCCAGTTGGTGATTTCGCCGAGGTATATCTTGCGCACCTGCTCAACCGTCAAATCCTGCACGGGATTGGAGGGATGCACGAGGATCGGCAATCCGTCGAGGGCGACCGCGTGGGCGACGGGCTGGAGCCCCCGTTCCGCCGCGGCCTTGAACTCGCTCTCCTTCATCGGGCGCGACATGCTGGCGACGTCGCAGGTGCCGTTGACGAGACTCTTGGCGCCGTTGCCGCTGCCGGATTCGGAAACGGTGATGTTTACATCGGGGTTGGCCGCCATGAAATATTCGGCGAACGCCTTGGCGATCGGTCCGACGGTGGTGGAGCCGTCGATGACGATCTTGTCGGCGGCGTGGACGATTCCGGCGGCGGCGGTTGCGGCCGCGAGGGCAAGGATGGTTTTTTTCATTCTCTGGTTCTCCTGTTGAAGGTTCAATACTTCGTTCGAAGCGCGTTAAACATTGCCCGGATGTGTTAGCGCATCGTGAGGAGAAGGCTAAGAAAAGATGAACTTCAACGCGGCCCTAACATTACGGCGACGCGATACGAGCGGGAAGCGTCGATGGTACGACCGATACCATACGAGCCGTTGCCTGCATCCGCGTTGCGCGCCTGTCGTTGTTCGTGCTGGGTTGGCCTGGTTCATTCGGTGAGCATGTAGGTCCAGACGTGCTTCCAGCGATCCGCATGGTTTGTGGAAATCGCCGAGTTGTGAGCGGCCTTTGCTCCAGCGCTTTCGGCATCCGTTATCGTTACGGCTGGAAAGCGGGTATAGAGTATTCTGGCATGACGATACGGGAACGCTTCCGAATCCACTTCCGCCGGCGGCCCGAATGCATCCAGGCCCAGAGCCTTCAGGTTGTGCAACAACTGCTCCGGCGTGCAAGCCTTTGGGTCTTGATGGTGATTGAAGGCAAAGAACCGGTTTTTGGGCGTTGCCGACTCTTGTCCATACCAGGCTGCCGGCGCGTTCAGCTTTTTGCTATAATCCTTTGGCGCGCCAAAGCAGATCACGCGCGCAACGCGATGCTTTATGCCAATCAGAGCGGCATGTCCCCCTCCTTGGGATTGACCGGCTACGGCGACGGATTCCCATTTGATCGAGCCATCCTCGTTAAGAAACTGACCCCAGTTTTCCCTGGACCGCTTTTGCTGCAGGTGTTGCAGCACCTTGATCAGCCGGTTCTCGATACTTTCCGGCCGCTCGATTGAAAGCTCTTTGCGGCCATCCTGAAAGGTTGCGCGGCCACCTTGGATAATGGCCAGGCGGAATTCTTCGAACGCTTCCGGGTTGCTGTCGTTGGCGCACGCCGATGCCGGGATGTCGTTCGGGTACATCAGAGTGACCACATGATAACCCAGGCTGGCCGCAAGCGTTGAAAATCCTTGGGCACCATGTCCGTCGCCGCCGGTTCCCGCCAACCACAGTAGAAGCTCGTGCCGAGCTTGCGGCCGATCCGCGTGGTGTTCGACCACGATATCGCGATCCACATAAATCCAGTGCGGAGCATTGAAACGCTTGATTTTCGGGTCGGTCGCCGACGGAATCACGGGGAAAGTGGTCACTCCCGCATACGCCAGGACCGGGAGCAATAAGACTACGGCATGGATGAATTTCATGGTCTTATACATCATGCGTGTTGGGCAACGTTTGAAAGGATCCTCGTGGCTTGTGCTTCAATTTAATTGCCGGGCGTTTATCACGTAGGGGCACTTGATTGGTTCTGCCTATTTTTCGTTGAATGGTTTCATTACTTCATGCCAGCAGGTACGTAATGCCCACAGCATGTCTTCCTTGTATTCTTCATTTTCATTGATCGCTACTGGAGACCAGTCGAGAAATGAACCCATTCCTCCACCGTGGAATATTGGATAGATTCTCTTCACTTCATATTCATTTGAAGTTTCCAAAGCTCGCAGAATCTCTTCCAGACGATCGATCCACCCTGATGGTGCCCGATGTGAACGGCAAAACTGAAGCAAAGCTCTGGTCGCTCTCCTTTGTTCAGTTGTGCAGAGCATATTGTTTGTAGTGTTCATGTTTTATTTAGCAGAACATCATATTATCCATCAGCCATCTCGGCGGGCATGGGATGCACGGGCGTCAGAAGCTTCAGTCCCGGCACGGTTTTCCGCTGAATAGGGCCATCTTTTTTGCCGGATCGCATCCGATGAACTGTCTGTGATGCTATCCAACAAACCTGCAAAGCGGACTCATGCTATTCGCAACCGGAGGGAAGAAAAAGGGGAAAGGCGGGATTTTTTGCGGGGTGGGCGCCGGGTGGGTTGTCATCGTCCTCGTACTCGTACTCGGTTCGCATGTTCGAGGACGAGTACGAGGACGAGCACGAGTACGATAAGGGAGATCGAGGACGTGACCATTACGGCGTTGCGGGGCGTTCCGCCACGGATTCCCATTGGCCGCCGGTGGCGGCGAAGAGCCGCAGTTGGGAAACGTTGGACTGCGCCGCTGCGGCGAGGTAGAGCGATTCCGCCTCGGCCAGGGCCTTGATCGACTGGAGCGCCTCCAGGGGGAGCCCTTGGTTTTCAAAGACCCTTTCGCAGTCGAGTTCGTAGGCGGAGCGCGCGCGGTCGACCGCCTGCTTGGAAAGGGCCAACCGGCGTTGCGCGCTGTGGAGTTCGGCATGGCTGGTGCGGACTTCGGCGGCGATATCGACGAGCGACTGGTCCTCCCGGGCGCGGGCCTCCGCGACGAGCGCGTGCTGCTTTTTGATCTGGTTGCGGTTGCGCAGGCCGAGGCTGTCGAACTGCCAGTAGACCATGCCGTAGGCGTCGTGGCGCTGGTCGTCGTAGTCGTTGCCGCCGCCCGGGCCGCCGCCGAAGGTTCCGTAGCTGTAGCCGACTTCGAGCTTGGGGAGGAAAATCCCGTATTGCTCCTGCCGGAGCCGGGCCGTTTCCGCCGCTCGCAGGGCTTGGCTGCGGCGGGGATCCGGATGGCTGGCCAAGGCCCGGTCGACGAGTTCCTGCACCGGCAGTCCGCCATCGACCAGTTCCAGCGGGGC
>JBGSLE010000451.1:0-14242 GCA_041740875.1 Pontiella sp.
CGAGGAACCAGGGATAGCCGGCGATCACGGTTTGGTATTGGTCGCGCCGGACGATGTATTGCCGCATGGCGAGGAGCATGGCCTCCTCGATGGAGAGCGATTCGCTTGCGGCGGCGAAGGCCGGCGGCGCGAATTCCTGAATGCCGTTGATGGCGGCGACAAGCGCGGCGCACTGGCCGCCGTGCAGTTCGATCCTGAAGTAGCCGGGGCTGAACAGGTCCGAATGGCCGTCGATGCCGCGCTCCTGGTCAACGGGATGCGCGACCATGTAATACCACTCCGGCTGGGGTTGGAACACCCCGCCGGCCAATTCCACTTGCAACCGGCGATCGCGCGCCGGGGCGAAGGCGAATCCGTTTGCGATCGGTTCGATGGCGTTCGGCCACTGTTGCTCCGGGCCGGTGAAGGCCTTGGTGGTTTCATGGTTGCAGCGGTCTTCGATATCGGCGCGGAGGATCAGCGTGGCGGGAATACCGTCGGCCAAGTGCTCGGGATCGTCGCCGGCGGGTTCGCGCAGGAAGCTGATCCGGACGGCGTTGGCGTCGGGGTGCATCTGCAATGCGGCCTTGAGCGCCACCAGTTTGCCTTCCCCGACCGGCACGGCGAAGTTCCAGACCACGGTGCCGTCGTCGGCGACACTGAAGCGCTTCTGGCAGTGGAGCGAAAGTTCGTTGGAATAGCCCTTGCGAACCACCCACGCGCGGCAGCGGGTGAACATCGTATGGCGGTCGACCGGCACCTTCGGGTTGAGGTTGGCGCTGAGCAATCCGTCGTACTTGCTGCGCAGTTCGGCCCAGCCAATGCGGATCTGGGACAGTGCGCCGTGGCGGTTGGTGCAGATGGCGTAGCGGTCGTGGTCGTGGATTTCCCCGGCCTTGCAGGTGGCGATGACGTTCGCGTCCTGCTCTTCGCACAGCTGCATGACGGACGATTCGACATGGCGAATGCCCCCGGCCTCGAAGACCGTCAGCCGGAGCCGGAGCCTGCGGTGGCGGGCTGGGGTCTCCAGCGGCAGGAACAGGGCGAAAAAGTTGCCGCCGGATTGTGTTAGCGATTTTTCGTGGCCAAGGGTTTCGTCGTGCTCGTTCGTCAATTCGGCGATGAATCCGCACGGGGCTTGGACGAGCAGGAAGTGGTTGGGCGGAAGCAGGATGGTCCGGCGGGTGTCCTGCGGCCATTGCCAGGTGGCGACGACGGGCGCGCCGTCGGTCAGCTCCTCGCACAGGAGCTTCGGGTTTTTGGTGAACCGTTCGGCGTCGAACGCGTCGATCGCGCCGAAATGGTGGAAAACGTCCATCGCCTTGGCTTTCAGGCATTGGGATTCGCTGCGTACGGCTCCGGCGAAAGGATCCGCCAGCGCGGCGAAGATGCGGCCGGCCCATTCGGGCTCGTCGGTGAGGCAGAGCACTTGTCCGGGATGGAGGTGGCAGGATCCGCCATGGTGTTCGGCGGGCTGGCCGGAGAGCAGGTCGGTCTTGAAGGCGTCGAATCCGCCGTTCCAATAGACCATGCCCGCCATTTCGTGGTTGAGGTTGGCGAGCACCAGCAGCCGGTGCTGGCCGGAGGCATCGGTACGCAGGACGGCCACCGAGTTGTGGTAGCCGTTGGTGACGATGCGGACGGTCGCGCCCGGATGGAAGGAGGGATGCACCTCCATGATGGCGTGGATGCGGCGCAGGTGATCGACCATGTTGGGCTCGGCGCCCCAGTTGAGCGAATGGGCGTTGTGGACGTTGATCCTTTCGGTGGCGTACCACTCGACCCCGTTGGCGAAACCGAATGCTCCGTTGTGCGCGGTTAGCGCGCAGAAGGCGGCGCGCAGGCGGGCGAAGGCGGGGGAGGTGGCGGCCAGCCGGAGGTTGTCGTGTGTTTCGCAGAAGTGGATCAGGTTGCCCTTGGATTCGGAGACGCGCAGGCTTTCGGGCAGGTAGCCGTCGACCTGGCCCTGGTCGTGGTTCTGGAAGATTTCGGAATAGGCCCAGTTCATGCCGGCGTTGGCGAGGAGGTTTTCGGTAACGTGCTTGTGGCCGCCAAGCCCTTCGAGCAGGAAGATGGTGTCGGGATATTCCATGCGCACCTTGGCGATGATGTATTGCCACGCCTCGAACGGCACCTTGTAGCCGGCGTCGCAACGGAATCCATCGACGCCGCGGCGGCACCAGAAAAGGAAGACGCCGGCCATGTATTGCCACAGGCCGTGGTGCGAATAGTCGAGCTTGGAGAGGTCTTCCCACGTGACGCCCCATGCGCCTGGCGATGCGAAGGAGCCGTCGTCGTTGTGGTGGAACCATTCAGGATGGTTGACCTGGAGGTGCGAGGCCCAGCCGGTGTGGTTGATCGGCATGTCGAGATAGAGGCGCGCATTGCGCCGGTGGACTTCGTCGACCAGCTCCTCAAACTGGTCGAGCGGCGTGGTGTGCTGGTCGAATTCGGCGAGGGAGGGATCGACGTCGAGCAAATCCATGACGGCGAAGGGGCTGCCGAAACGGCCCATCCGGGCGTAGGTGGTCGGGGTGGGGTGGATGGGCAGCAACTGGACGATCTTGCAGCGGAGCGTACCGACGATGAAGTCGAGTTCCTTGGCCAGGTCGCGGAATTTGCCGGAGCGCGGAATGACGGCGTAGCCGGCTTCGTCGAGCTGGCGGACGGCGGGTTCTTCCTGCGGAGCCACGGCGCCTTTATAGCGGGCCTCGCCGAATTGCCGGACGAAGGCGGTGTAGATGGTGTTGCCGGCGCAGGTTTCGGCGGGCTCGACCTTCATGACCGAATTGCCGCCTTCGGGCCAGAGGATTTCGTCGGTGCCGTCGGCGATGAAAAAGGCCTTGGCCTCGAAGCGGCCGACGCCCAGCAGGGGCAGGGTGATGGAGAAGCCGTTTGCGCCGTCGGGCTGCATGGGGTAGTCGTGCCAGTCGCGGGAGAGGGGAGGGAGCCCCTGCTCGGCGTGGAGGATGATCTCCCCGTGCCGCACATGGGCATAGCCGATGTTGGAGCGCAGCCAAGCCTTGCCCGCGCGGCCAGTATGGTTTTCGAGCCGGAAGACCGCGACGTCGCCGCGGAAGTGGATTGCATGGCCGCCGGGGGCGGGGTGCTGAATCAAGTGGGCCATCTTAAAAACCTTTTTCCAAGGGGTTCAAACGCGTCTAAACACCGGTTCTTATAGGTGCAAACCGTTCGGTTGTCTGGAAAAAAGGGGGGCTAGTTTCGACGCGCCAACGGATGGGGTCGGTGTTTCCTGCACGGTTTTTTTGTTGATAAACGGGCTCTCGTTAAGCATATACGACGGCTCTTCTGGGGGTGCGAATGCGGATTGTGATCATCGGAGCAGGAAACGCCGGTCGGCAGCTCGCGCTGCGGTTGTGCGAGGAAAAGCACAGTATCGTCATGGTGGATGTCAATCCACAGGCGCTGGCGCAGGCCGAAGCCGGGCTGGATATTCTGCCCATCTGCGGCCAAGGCTCCAACCCCTCCGTGCTGGAGCAGGCGCAGGTCGACAAGGCCGATCTGCTGATTGCCGTCACCGATAGCGACGAGGTGAACATTCTTGCCTGCCTGTTTGCGAAGGCCGCCGGCGTCAAAGGAACGATCTGCCGGGTCACCAATTCCGACTTCCTTGGGAAATCCTCGGCCTTCGATCTGAAAAAAATGGGGATCGACCTGGTGATCAACCAGAAGCAGGAGTGCGCCCGCGAGGTGTTCAACATGCTTCAGATGCCCGGGGCGCAAGAGGTGTTCGACCTTTTTGCCGGCAAGGTGATGGTGGCCGGTTTCAGCGTGAACGCCATGAGCCCGCTGCTCGACCGTACGCCGGCCGAATGCGACCGTCTCGACCTGATCCAGAGCGTGCGGGTGATCGCCATACGCCGCGGCAACGACCTGGTGGTTCCGCACGGGGACACGCTATTCAAGCGCAATGACCTCGTCTACCTGGTTGGAACACGCAAGGAGATCGCCAATTTCTTCAGCTGGGTCTGCCCGGATGTCGAGCCCTTTCAAAAGGTGATCATCGCGGGTGGCGGCGACCTCGGGTTGATGCTGGCCAAATTCGTGGAAACCGAATTCGACTGCGTCCTGCTGGAGCAAAAGGAGGAGCGGGCCCGCTTTTGCTCGGCCGAACTGAACAAGACGCTGGTGCTGCGGGCCGACGCGCTGACGGAATGCGCGCTCGCGGAGTGCGGCATGAACGACCGCACGGCCTTCGTGGCCATGACCGGTGACGACGAGGGCAACATCATGAACTGCCTGATGGCGCAGAAAAAGGGCGCGTCGTTCACCGTCACGCAGATCACCCGTACCGACTTTATCCCGGTGGTGGAGCAACTATACCTCGTGAACCGGGTCGTGAGCCCCTACATCTCCACGACGAACGCGATCCTGCATTGGCTCCGGTCGAAGAAGGTGCGCGCCGCCTCGCTGTTGCACAGCCTGCCGGGCGAACTGCTCGACGTGGTGGTCTCCCCCGAGAATAAGATCGCGGGATTGCGCATCAAGGAAATCAAAATGCCCGCCACCGCGATCATTGCAACGGTTATGCGCAATCAGGATGTTCTGACCGCCACCGGCGACCTCCAGTTGCAGCCCGGCGACCGGGTGCTGATCTTCTGCCACCCCGACGCCGTGAAGAAGATCCGGTCGGTTTTCCTTTCGGAACAATGATCGGGTTCCCATGAACAAACGCGCCGTTTTCCATCTTGTTTCCTACATGACGCTCGTGATCGGCATTGCGATCTTCGGCTGCGCGGGGGTTTCGCTCCTCTACCACGAGCCGGTGGAAATCCAGCTGAGCCTGATCTATTCGGGCCTGTTCACCATCGCCTGCGCAGTCACGGTCGGCGTGATCACGCGCGGCGACGTCAACCTCTCGCGGCGCGACGGTTTTGGGGTTGTGGTGTTTGGCTGGATTTCGGCGACGATCTTCGGCTCGTTACCCTACATCCTTTCGGGCGTCATTCCAAACCCGGTATCGGCCATGTTCGAGACGATGTCCGGCTTCACGACCACCGGCGCATCCGTGCTGGTCGATCTGGAAGCGGTTCCGCGCGGCATCCATTTCTGGCGGGCGCTGACGCACTGGTTCGGCGGCATGGGCGTACTGGTGCTTTGCGTGGCCATCCTGCCGTTTCTCGGGGTGGGCGGCATGCAGATCTACCGCGCCGAAATGCCCGGTCCATCCAAAGACCGCCTAACCCCGCGCATCGCCACCACCGCCAAGCTGCTGTGGGGCGTCTATGCCGTGCTTACCCTGGCGGAAGCCCTCCTGCTCAAATTCGTGGGTGGCATGGATTGGTTCGATGCGTTGTGCCACTCGTTCGGCACCGTGGCCACCGGCGGGTTTTCCACCCGCACCGCCAGCGTCGGCGCCTACGACAGCGCGGTGGTCGACACGATCATCATCGTTTTCATGTTCCTCTCCGGAATGAATTTTGCGCTCCACTACCATGCGCTATCCGGCAAGCCCCAGCGCTATTTCCAGGACAATGAATTCCAGCTCTATTTCATCTTGCTCGCATGCGCCTCGATTTTTGTCACCCTCAACATTTGGCTGAGCGACTATGCCTCCTTTGGCCGCTGTTTCCGGGATGCCCTTTTCACCACGACTTCGATCATGACCACCACCGGCTTTTGTACGGCCGATTTCGACCGCTGGCCCGACGCCTCGCGCTATTTGTTGGTGTTGCTCATGTTCATTGGTTCCTGCGCCGGTTCGACGTGCGGGGCATTGAAAGTGATGCGAGTCGGCATCTTGGCCAAGAAAATGGTCAAGGAAGTAAAACTATTCATGCGGCCAATGGCGGTCATTCAAATCAAGCAAAACGGCCGGGTGGTGGATCAGGAAAACATCTCCCACATCACCGCGTTTTTCATCATGTATGTCGTGACGTTCGCGATCGCTACCTTCCTGATGTGCTTCTTTGCTCCCGACATCGAATCGGCTACGAGTGCCGTAGCGGCAACGCTCGGAAACATCGGCCCAGGGCTCAACGCCGTCGGGCCTATGCAAAACTTTGCATCCATTCCGCCTGTGGGGCAGGGAATCCTTACGCTGCTGATGCTGCTGGGCCGCCTCGAGCTCTATACCGTGCTCATCCTCTTCCTGCCCAGCTTCTGGAAAAAATAGGGCACATGGAAAAGGAACGCCTATCGAAAATCATGGCGGCCCGGGGCATCTGCTCCCGGCGCGAGGCCGACCGGTTCATCGAGCTCGGCATGGTCTATGTCGACGGCGTGAAAATCACGGAACTGGGAACCCGCATATCGCCCGGCCAATCCATCGAACTCGCCTCGGAAGGTATTCGGCGGCAATCCAAATTGGTGACCATCCTGCTCAACAAACCGATCGGTTTTGTGTCCGGCCAGCCGGAAGACAACCACGAGCCGGCGGTCGCGTTGATTGCCGCGAAAACCCGGTGGAGCGAAGATCGTTCCGGCCGGACGTTCGATCCATCCCAGTTGCGGGGCATTGCGCCGGCCGGTCGGCTGGACATCGATTCCTCTGGTCTGCTGGTCCTGACGCAGGATGGCCGCGTGGCTCGCACGCTCATCGGCGAAGATTCCGGCATCGACAAGGAATACCTCGTCCGCGTCGAAGGCCAGCTTCCGGCGGATGGGCTTCAGTTGCTCAACCATGGATTGTCGCTCGACGGGAAACCGCTCAAGCCCGCCCAAGTCGGTTGGCAAAACACCGACCAGCTCCGGTTCGTCCTGCGCGAGGGAAAGAAACGGCAGATCCGCCGGATGTGCGAACTCGTTGGCTTGAGGGTCGTCGGCCTCAAGCGCATCCGGATCGGCAACGTCGTGCTCGGCAATCTGCCAACCGGCCAGTGGCGCTATCTCGGCGACCACGAATCCTTTTAGCGCCCATGCCCGGGCACTGGCATCTGCAACCAACCATGATCCAGAGTTATTCACATTTTCATCAACAACTATAACGTCGCATAATATATATTATGTCTATTATATGGTGGCAAATACCTCAATCCGTTGTATTTAAGGCAAACCCAAACCCGGTTATGGGTACTATGACAAAACGATGCGGTCTCCGGCCGAATCCATCTGCGGCTCCGTTTTGAATCTCGCAACAACGCGATCCGGCCGCGCGGCCATAAAATATGTTGGTACAGCCTCGACCTTGTCTGTACCTTCTAGCCGCGATGAACGAATTCGATTTCCAATACTTCCTATGCAGCCTTGGCACCCTGTTTCTGGCCTGCGTCCTGGCTACGGTTTTCACCTCCCTGCGGTACACCGGCGATGCCGGTTTGCCGCGCCTGATCGAACGGGACTCAAAACGAGTCAGGATGATCATCTTTTGGCGGAAGCGCTGGAACCTGCTTTGCAAAACATCCCGTCTGTTGCTCACCTATTCGGCCATTGCGACCTTTATTTTCTTCTACCTCGCCCTGCGGGATTGCTCGCTGGAGTTCATGTTCTTTGCGCTGTTCCTGCTTTCGCTGCTCTACATGCTGGTCGCCCGCATCATTCCGCATGTGCTGGCCGAAAGCTACGCTGACCGTATATCCATGGCGGCGTTGCCGGCCATCGGCCTCCTTACGCTGGCCATGTTTGCATTTGTTTGGCCGCTGCAATTCATCGAAGACCGCTTGCTGCACCATGCGCTTTCGGCATCCGACGACGACGACCGGCCTTCGACGGAAGACGAAATCAAAAGCCTGATCGATGATTCCGACGAGGAGGAACTCGAGGAGGAAGAACGGGAAATCATCCGCAGCGTGTTCGAGTTTGGCGAGACGGTCGCGCGCGAGATCATGACCCCGCGAATCGATATCAAGGGCATCAAGGATTCCCTCACGGTGAATGAGTGCATCGAGCTGGTCAAGGTATCGCGCCACTCCCGTTTTCCCGTGTACCACGAGAATATCGACGACGTGGTGGGCATGGTCCACGTCAAGGATTTCCTCCGTTTGATGGCCGAATCCCAAGGAGAGACGCCCATCCACCAGATCGCGAAAAAAATCGATTATGTGCCCGAAACCATGCCGCTTAACGACCTGCTCCAGCTGATGAAGCGTTCGCGTGCGCAAATGGTGCTGGTGGTGGATGAGTATGGCGGAACCGAAGGATTGGTGACGATGGAGGACGTGATCGAGGAACTGGTTGGCGAAATCGAGGACGAGTACGACCTCAAGGAACATGAACTGCATCGCCGCGCCGACGGGAGCATCATGGTCCAGGCGCGCATGCCCGTTTACGAATTGAACGAGGAGCTAGAGATCGGATTGCCCGAAAACGACGAGTACGACTCTCTCGGCGGCTATATTTTTGCCCAGCTTGGCCGCATCCCCAAGGCGGGCGAAGTGTTGGACACGCCAAACTTCACCATTCGGATCCACTCCGCAACACAACGCCAAATACAAGTTGTCCAAATAGTCCCCAAGCCGCTACTATCCGACGTTTAAACAGCTGAATCCAGAGGTGCCGAACCCATGAAAACCATCCTGAAACCGAAGACCATCCTGGCGTGTGGACTGCTGCTGGTCGCCATCCAGCAATCCCCGGCCGACGACATCAAGGATTTTTATGAAAAGCAAAAGGCGGAAATCGCCCCAACCTTCACCCCGCCGGAACTCGGTTCCGAAGTGACGGTGTTCATGGCGGCCGGCCAGCCGCGCACGGGCATCCTGATGAAGCTGACGGATGCCGAGATTTCCCTGATGACCGACGCCGGCGCCGTATCCTACAAGCGCTTTGCGCTAAAGGATTCGTCGCGCGCGCAGTTTTTTGCGGAAGACTTCGCCCACGCCAAGGCCTTGGAAAAAACGCAGGAATACAAGGAGCGGCAGCACCTTGAAGGCGTGGCGCAGGAGTATGCAAGCATGCACGAGGCTGGCCTTTCCGTGCTCTCCAAGATCGATAAATCGTCGGACAAGAATGTCGAGCGCGAAGATACCGAAACCAAGGCCGGCGACTCGGTCACAACCACGACCACCACGAAAACACGGACCGAGATCCAGAACCTCATCGTCACCATCGCCAACAATTCAACGCATCCCGACACCTATACGCTGGAGTGGTACTTCCTCTCAGTGCCGATCGAAGGAGGCGACGCAACCGTCCACGACAGCGGAACGGCAAGCGTCACCGTCGAGGCGCGCTCGCGCCACCAGCGCACCCTTACCGCGGCCGCCTTCGTTGAAGAGGAGGTCTCGGTGAACCGCGACAGCTCGAACTCGGGCCACTCGGGCGACCCGCGCGTGACGAAGAAGGGCAAGGAGAACGCGGGCTATGTGGTACTGCTTAAATTTGGCAGCGACATTCTCGACAAGAAGGCCAGTTCAAACACCTACCTTTCAACAGAGTGGCTCGGCAAGTTATCGCGCTAGGGACCGATCAACCATCAACGGAGAGAACCATGAAAAAGATGAACCCTGTTTTTATTGCAACCTTGGCCGCCACCGTGGCGACGTTGGCGCCCTTTGCTGGCGCGGCGGAAGGGATTCCTGTTGCGCCCTCCGCCCGGTTGACCGTCCA
Organism: Pontiella sp.; assembly: GCA_041740875.1. Lineage (GTDB taxonomy): Bacteria > Verrucomicrobiota > Kiritimatiellia > Kiritimatiellales > Pontiellaceae > Pontiella. Next base: position 9,487 of record JBGSLE010000451.1, read on the forward strand.
GGATAAGCTCAACAAGGAGACCGACAGCGACAAGAGCGAGTCGACCAAGTCCTCCATGCGGACCGACACGGAGAGCCAAAGCTACGACCTGAACATCACGGTGGCGAATACCGGCCCCAGCGACTGCACCTTCAATCTTGAATGGTACTTCTTCAAACGCACGCTCACCAACAAAGGCGACAAGGGAGAACCCGTTCTGTGCGAAAAAGGTTCCGAAAGCATCGCCGTCGCAGGAATGAAGCGGGCGAGCCACCAGGTCAGCTCCGAATCGCAGATTAGCTTCGAAAGCAAGACCACCACGAACAACACGGGCAACAAGAACAACAACAACAAGGGCGGTTCCAGCGGAACCAAGAAAACCGTGTCGGGATCGATCTGCGGTGGCTACATCGTCCTGCTCCGCTATGGGGAGGAAATCATCGCGAAGGATGCCAGCGATCCGCGCTTTCTGAAAGACGAGTGGATGGGAACGTTGTCCAGGCCCGTTTCAAAATCCTCCGGCAACGCAGGGGCCTCGGACGGCAGCGCGAAGAAAAAGGGCAAGAAGAAAAAATAGCCCGGGATGCCCCTCCCCCGCGCCCCCACCCCATGCACACGGAAAACGTACGAGCCCGTATTGCCGGCCACCTGCTTCCGTGGTTTGCGGCCAACCGTCGCAGCATGCCGTGGCGCAACAACCGGACTCCGTACCGCGTCTGGATTTCCGAACTCATGCTCCAGCAGACGAGGGTCGACCAGGCCACCCCCTATTTCGAGCGCTTCATGAAGCGCTTTCCCACGCTGAAATCGCTTTCCGCGGCTTCGCAGGAGGAGGTGCTGAAGCAGTGGGAAGGGCTCGGCTATTATTCGCGCGCCCGCAACCTCCACAAGGCGGCGCAAATCATCGCCACCGACTGGAACGGCCGTTTTCCCCGGACGCCCGCTGGCATCCTCAGCCTGCCCGGCATTGGTAGCTACACGGCGGCGGCCATCGGATCGCTGGCCTTCAACCTCGATCTCGCGGTGCTCGACGGCAATGTGATCCGCGTCCTGTCGCGTCTTTTTGCCTATCCGAAGGATGTCCGCTCCACCACGGCGCGGAACGACTTGCAGCGCATGGCGGACGACCTGCTCGTGAAGGGCGATGCCGGAAACTTCAATGAAGCGATGATGGAGCTGGGCGCCACGGTTTGCCTGCCACGTAACCCACGCTGCGGGGAGTGCCCGATGTCCGACGACTGCCTTTCGCACCGCTCCGGCCGGACGGGCGACTATCCGGTAAAGGCCCCCCGGAAAAAGGTGCCCCACCTCGTCGTCGGCGCGGCGGTCGTCACCAACGCGGCCGGACAGGTGCTGATCGCCCAGCGCCGGAACAGCGACATGCTGGGCGGACTGTGGGAATTCCCCGGCGGCAAGCAGGAAGCCGGCGAAACCATCCAGCAATGCATCGTGCGCGAACTGGAGGAAGAGCTGGGCATCCGGGTTTCCATTGGCGATTTCCTCGTCACCGTCAAACACGCCTACAGCCATTTCACCATGGATCTGCACACCTATTTCGCCACGATCGAAACCGGCGATCCCCGCCCGCTCCACTGCCAGGATTTCCGCTGGGTCGAACGGGACGGACTACGCACTTTCGCCTATTCAAAGGCCGACCTGCACATCATCGACGCACTCGAAAACCCAAAGGAGAATGCATGAAGCACATCATCAAGACCGACAACGCCCCCGCTCCGATCGGCCCTTACAACCAAGCGGTCAAAAGCGGACACCTGCTTTTCATCTCCGGGCAGCTTCCGGTGGATCCCTCCACGGGCGAAATGGTGCCAGGGGGAATCCGCGAACAATCCATCCAGGTGCTCGAAAACCTGAAGGCCATTTTGGAGGAGGCTGGCGGCACGCTGGCCGACGCGATCAAGGCCACCGTTTTTTTGGCCAACATGGCCGACTTCCCCGTCATGAACACGATCTATGCCGAATATTTCGACGAGGAGCAGGCGCCGGCGCGTTCGACCGTGCAGGTCGCCGCGCTGCCAAAAGGGTCGCTGGTGGAAATCGAACTGGTGGCCAAGATTTGATGACGCGGGGGTTGCTCATCCGAACGGGCGTGGGGTTGGCTTTGGTCCTGGCGCTGGCGGCCGGCGGCCTTTGGCGCTCGGGAACGGTGCATAATCCGGCCCGCCAGGGCGAAACCATGGGCAGCACCTACAGCATCAAGATTGCGGGCAAGATCAGGCAGCGCGACTTGAAGGAGATCGCGCGCCGCATCGACGGAACCTTGGCGGAGATCAACCGCCAAATGTCGACATGGGATCCGGAGAGCGAAATCTCGCGGTTCAACCATTCCACCAACCTCGGCCCGTTCCGCGTATCGGCCGGGTTTTCCGCCGTGGCGGCCCGATCCATCGAACTGTCCAAGGCTACCGGCGGGGCGTTCGACCCGACACTGCTGCCACTGCTCAACCTTTGGGGATTCGGCAGCGGTGGATCCCCCCGGAGGGTGCCGTCGCAGGATTTGATCGATGAGGCCAGGCAATCCACCGGATGGGAAAAGATATCGCTCGATGCGTCCTCCAACCTTTGCAAATCCGTTCCCTCCGTCCAGCTCGACTTCTCGGCCATCGCCCCTGGGTACGGGGCGGATCTGGTGGCGGACGTGCTCGAAGGGTTCGGTCTGGGGAACTGGTTTATCGAAATCGGTGGCGAGGTGGTGGTCCGAGGACTGAATCCGGACGGCGAGCCATGGAAGATCGGCATACAATACCCCACCACCAATCCGATGGACGAACGGCTCCACGGGATCATCCACCTTTCGAATGGTGCCGTGGCGACCTCCGGAAACTACCGGAACTACATACGTGAAAACGGCTCCACCTATTCCCACATCCTCGATCCGCGCAGCGGTTGCGCCATCCAATCCGAAACTGCCAGCGTCACTGTGCTGGCGGCCGACTGCACAACGGCGGACGGCCTCGCAACCGCCTTGTTCGTCATGGGTTGCGATGCCGGGCTCGCCTTGGTTGAGCAGCTTCCCGGGGTCGAGGCCATGTTCCTTGTACGGGATGGAAACGACGAAATAATCGCGCGATTTAGTTCGGGATTCGCCCGCGCAACCCGCTATAGTGCCGCGCATTGAAAAACGCTCCGGGGACGGAATGAGACTCGCCTATCAAAACGAAGATGGACTGCATGCCTTTGTCGAGTTGGCCGATAAGCCGGTGGTGGTCGGGAGGAGTCCCGAAGCCGATATCATCCTGTCGGACAACAAGGTTTCCCGCCTCCATTGCGGCGTCCGCATCGACAACGGCGTCGCCATGGTCAAGGATTTGGGATCGCGCAACGGCACCTTCGTGAACGCCGTGCGCATCGAGGTGCCTACGCCCCTCCAACCCGGAGACCATATCCGCATCGGAGACACCCTTCTTTGCATCGAAGCAAAGCTCGCGAAGGGCTCCGAAACCATTTTACATGAAATCGAGGAAGAGATGGATCAAGGCAAGGGCTACCACACCATCCTCCGCGAAATCATCAACCCCGAAAACGACTAGAAGGAAATAGATACTATGCGCACGATCCGCCATCTCCCGCTCTGCCTGGCCGCGTTCATGGTCGCAGGCTGCGAAAAAGACATCCAAACCATCGACGCCCGCGAAGAGCGCGATCCGCTGGTTGCCGCTGGACAAAACTACATGCAGCAACAGCAGTGGGACGAAGCCGAAACCGCGTTCAAGCAGGCGATCGACAACGAGCCGCGCATGGCCCGTCCCCACCTCGACCTGGCCACCATCTACCAGCAGCACAAGGTCAACTACATCCATGCGATCTACCACTATGACCGCTACCTCGAACTGCGCCCCGACACGGAAAAGGCCGAGTTCATCAACGAACAAAAGCTCAAGGTGGCCAAGGCGCTTGCCAACACGCTGATCAGCAACTCGCCGGAGGTTAAGCAGGTGGTCGACGAGATCAACCGCCTGCGCAAGGACAACGCCGCGCTAACCCGCGAACTGGCTGCCGCCAAGGCCGCGCCGGCCACCGCCCCGAAGCCAACGGTCGCGCAATCCGTTCCGAAACCGGCGGCGCAATCCGCTGGCTCGGCAACCGCATCTTCCAACCAAACGATCTACCACGTCGTCGCGGGCGATACCCTCAGCAAGATCTCGACGAAGTTCTACGGCGATCCCGGGAAGTACGAAGCCATTTACGATGCAAACCGGGATACGATGAAAAACCAGAACGACCTGCGCATTGGCCAGACGCTCGTGATCCCCACGCTGGCACAATAATCCCCAGGATTCGATGGCCCTCCACCTCCAGCATCTTGAAGTCCAAACGACGTGGGGGCCGATCGCCATCGAATGCGCCAATGGGACGGTGGTCGCATGCGACCTGCCGCAGCTTGACCAAGAACCTTCGGTTGAATTTTCCGTCACGGGGTGCGGACGGGACGCCGCATCACTCTTCGTGAAGGCGCTTTTCGAAGGCCGCCAGGCAAAGCGCCCGGCCATCGATCCACCGGGTGGCACCCCGTTCCAGCGCGAGGTTTGGAAGGCCATCGCCGCCATCCCGCCCGGAGAAACCCGGTCGTATGGCGACCTCGCCCGCTTGATCGGCCGGCCGCGCTCTTTCCGGGCGGTGGCCAATGCCTGCGGCCGCAATCCCATCCCGCTCTTTATCCCCTGCCATCGCGTGGTGGGATCAGGTGGCCGGCTGGGCGGTTTTTCCTCGGGGTTGGCCTGGAAACGCCTGCTTCTTCCGCACGAACGATAAACCGGGC
>JBGSLE010000452.1:0-7327 GCA_041740875.1 Pontiella sp.
AGCCCGTTCCCTCCGGCACGTCCAGGCGCAACTGCACGTTGCCATGCCAGGAAAGGGTGCCGGTGGATTGGTCCAACCGAACACGGCACACATGCCACTCCCCGTCTGGAACCAGGAGCACGGAACGCTTCGCGTTGCCCGTCTCGCCTTGGACGAAGCCGAACAGCATCGCCGGAAGGGTCGGCGCCGTACCCGCATAGCCGGTGATCCGGTATTTCAGGGCCAGCTCCTTCGCCACATCGAGGTTGACGCGCTGGGCGGCCTCGACCTGGATGCCCGGATCCCAGGTGCCCGTCGGCGTGTTGTACGCCACGCGCAACACGCCATCCGCAGCGGTGGCCGGATCCATGCCCGCCGCCACGTTGCGGCTATTCCACCCCTGCGTCGTGGTGGTCTGGTAGGAAAGCCCGGAGAGGTCGGTCACATGACGCGCCGAACCGATCTGGTTGGTGCCGCCCGCCGTCAGGATATATTTTGCATACAGCCGGTCGCGCGGCCCGTCGAAGCGCGGCAGGACGATTTCCGGCTGCGCCGCGCCGGACCACGAGGCCTCCGGCACGCCGAGATCGATGAACACATCCAGGCCCGTATGGTTGCGGCCGCCGTCAAAATCATTTCGATAGGTCATCGCCACCCAGTCGATGTCCAGCACCGCGTTGGCATTGGCCGCGTAGGGCTGGGCGTTGGCCGGGTCGATGCGCAACGTCCGCATCCCGCTCCAGTTGGTCACGGTCATGTTCGCCCGCACGATGTGCCATTCGCCATCCGCCGGCAGAGTGGCATCCGCAAACGACGGCAGGCCAAAGATGCGGAACGGCATCTCCGCCCCGCCCTGCGTCCCGCTGGCGCGCGCGCGCATCGAAAACTGGCCGACAAAACCGGCGTTCACCGGATGTGCGGGAAACTGGATTTGCGGGTCGAAGCCCGCCGGCGCAGGATCGGAAAACGTCAGCCGCAGAAACCCCTCGTTCGCAAGATCCAGCCGCTGGCAGTCCGGGCGGTCGCTGGTCAAGCCGCGCAGCGGGTTGAGCGCATCGTACGGTTCGATCTCCAGCAACCGCACGTCGCCCGTGGTGGCCGCAGCCAGATGGATCGTGATTTCATGGTCCGAAACCTGGATCAGCTCCAAGCCGGCGGCCCCGGCATGGGCCGCAAACCCCAGCAGGATTCCAAGCACCGCGCGACGTTGCATCTTGGCGTTCATATCCAGTTCCTCTTGGCTCCACCAAACAAAACGCGGGAGCCATTGCTGCCCCCCGCGTTCAACTTTCCGAAAAAAACCTAGTGTTCCTCGGCCTAAGTCCATGTCCACATTGTGTTCTGGGAGCGGGGGCTTACTTGCCCCCGAATCGGGGACAGGAATGTCCCCGCTCCGTCATGTCGATTGGACAAGGACTTCCGCAATGCACCACTAGATCATGAAACGGCGGCGGATGAACAAGAGACCCGCCCCCATCGCGGCGACCATCCCCAGCGTCGCCGGCTCTGGAATCGCGTAGAGCTGGATGTAGTCAACTTCCATGTTTTTTCCGATGTTGACTGCATTCCCGAGAAAATCGAGACGGATGTTGGTGATATTGGCCGCAAGCTCATCGGAAATATTCCACGTGCATAGCAGCCAGTTGTCGGCTTGCTCCACATACGTAATGGCTGTCGCAGCACCACCCGGCCCATAGGTTCCTGTTGCCGTATTCGGCAACGTAGCGTTGATGATGGCTGTTGTTCCGCCAATCGACCACGCCGCCGAGGCCGCCCCGCCGACCGCAATATGCCGGACGCGGAAGACGATCTTGTCCCATCCCGTGTATTGGGCACCAAAACTGGCGAGCGTCATATCCGGCGCATAGTTGTACTGGGGATCCTGCAAACCCGCTCCCGTTACTAGCGGGCCGGTCATTTTCATGATCCCGGTGGTATTATCGATGCTGGTTGCCTGCATGGGCGCATAGTTTGCGTGAGCGGAACCTGTTAACGTCCATCCTTCGACATCGCCTGCCGTGTTGAAGTTCCACTCCTTCACGAGCGACGCCTGCCCAATGGATGCGACCAACGCGCCGCAGGCCATCAGGGCCAGTGTTTTCTTGTTCATCTTTTTTCCTTCATTTTTAACCAGCCGGAGACCTTTGCCAGCTAAAAGGTTTGATTCATCTCTTGGTTTACATTCTGCGGCCTGCCGCCGGAACGGCAGGCCGCCCACGATCTTATTGAGGACCGGTGCCGAAGAATTCGGCGGACGCGTCGGCCTGCAGGTAGATCACCAGGTTTGTGCCCGAGGCCGTGGCATAGGTCAGGTTGCTGACCACGAACGGTCCGCCGGTGCTGGCCGCGTGCGGCGCAGGGGTCCAGGAGGGATCGAACACCAGGTTGGTCTTCGACTTCGGGTAGGTGGTCGAAGGCGTGGGGGCGTGGATGGTGAGTTCCACCAATCCGCCGGCCACCGCCTTGGCGCCGATGATCGTGGCCGGTTCGGAAACGCCCCAGTTCAGGTCGTCGGCATAGACGCGGATATAGTCGACTTCAAAGTTGAAGTTCGTACCGGCGTTGCCGCCGATCGGGTCGACGCGCAGGTTCTTGAGGTCATTGGTTCCCGTGGTGGAAATATTGAACGTCGCCACCACCCAATTGTCGGCCTGGGCTTCATAACTAACCATATTCGTGTTGCCGCTTTGGATTCCACCCAGGTTCGCGCCCGGAGTGGTAATCATTACTGTTCCGCCCAAATCCCACGCCTTGGAGGCCACGCCGCCTTCGCCGGGATTGGCATTGAGTTGGCGAACCCGGATCTCGAGCGTGCGCCACGCGCCCCCGCCGGCCGGAATGAACAGCGCGGGATCCGCATTGTTTTGGTTGTAGAAAAGCTGCGGGTCGTTGCCCGTGATGTCGGAACTTGTCAGCACGCTTTCAGAACCGTTGATGGCATTGGTCACCGTTATGCCGACAATATGGCTGTTGGCCGTCGTCGACAGAAACTCCTCGGTATCGCCGGGCGTGTTGAACTCCCACCCCTTGACCAGCTTTTGCGGGATCGGCGTGCCGGTGAAGAGCAATTGGTTGCTGCTCACGTTCAGTGACAGCGCGCCATCGGCCATGTGAACGAGCGAAAGGCCGTTGGTGAGCGCGGCAAACTCGGCCGCGCTGAAGGTGTCGTTGGCCAGGTCGATGAGCGTCAGGTTCACGACCGAACCGACGGTCGCCAGCGATCCATCGATCACCAGCGACTGCGTGCCGTTTTTGGAATAGGTGTCGGCGTAGATGGTGGAGACGCCGCCCGCGCCACCCAGCACGAAGGAGGCTTTCGTGGATTTTGCCGCCGCCGTGCCCCAGGCGAAATTGGTGGTGATATTCAGGGAACCCGCGTCGCCGATGATCCGCAGCGTGCCTTCGGTAAACCTGAGGTCGCCGCCGACGGCGGTCGATCCGCCCGAAATTTCCAGCGTTCCCGCCGTGGTAACCCCCAGCAGAACATTGCCGCTGACCTCCACGGAACCGCTCTTCACCTGCATGATGGAAGCGGGGTCGGGCACATGACCCACCGTACCGGCCACATTGATTTGTATTTGCTTGGTCACAAGGGAACCCCCGTCCACCACCAGCGTGCCGCGTCCCTTATTCTGGATGCCCGCAATCGTCTGGTTGCTGTTGGTCACCACGCCGCCTGCGACAATGGTGGCGCTATTCACAATGACCGTAGCCACGTTCGTGGTGGCGTTGCCGCGTCCGACCTGGAACTGGGAATGCACGGGAACCACCTGCGAAATAACCATGGACTTGCCATTGACCGTAAACAGCGCGTTGTCTCCGGCCACCGGATAGTTCGTGTCGGACAGCGGAGTCCAGTTGTCGGCGTCATACCAGTCGTTCACATTGTTGGTGCTTAAGCCGTTGTAGCTGTAGTTCGCCCCAAACGCGGAGCCCGCCAGTACCGCCATGAATAGCCATGTTGCTGTTTTTTTCATTTCACCTCTCCTATTTTGATTTCTTACGCCCGGGCCATGCGGCCCATTGCTGGAACGTGCTTACTGTAATCTGTTTCATTTTGCAACTAAAAAACCCATGGTGCCACTTCCTGCTCGCCGCGCCATCCAATTCCATCCCAGCGCCTTCCGCACCCGCACCTCCGGCCTAATCAACCCAAGCAGGTTCACACGCATCCGCTTTTTTGTCCATGACTGGAACAAGTCATAGCGGCGGAGTCCTGCCACGCGCCGCTCCGCACTCCCTTGCGACTGTTTTATAGGGGTAAGGAGAAAGCCCATCCTTCCCGCAGGCACCCCGCCGGGAGGGGGGATTCCCTGCGTTATTCGGCTTTCCCTGTTCGATATTCGAAATTTGGTTGCGGCTACGCCGCGCCAGGGCTTGTCATGCAAAAACAGGTCTGGTCTAGTGGGCGCGTGATACACGTCGTGCTTATCGAGGACCATGCGCTGTTCCGCACCGCCTTGCGCGAAGAGATCGACGCCCAGGCGGACATGCGCTGCATCGGAAGTTTCGGCTCCGCCCCGGCGGCCCTGGATGCCTTGTCGAAGGGCTTGGCGCCGGACACCGTCATCCTCGACCTGGGCCTGCCCAAAATGCATGGCCTCGAGGCGCTGCCCGAGCTGCGCCGGTTGCTGCCCCGGACCAAGCTCATGGTGCTCACCATCACCGAGGACCGCAGCAACGTCATGGAGGCGCTGGCCCTGGGTGCCGATGGCTACCTGCTCAAGACCGCCCCGATGGATCGCATCCTGGCAGGCATCCGCAATATCATGCAGGGGGAAGTCCCGATGAGCCCGGCCATTGCCAACCTGGTGCTGGCCACGTTGAGGAAATCCAAACCCAAGGCCGAAGCGGATGGATTGACCAGCCGGGAGATCGAGGTGCTGCACGCCCTGGCGGAAGGCTGTTCGCGTAAATTGGTGGCCGAAAAATTCGACCTCAGCCTGCATACCGTCGACAACCACATGCGCAAGATCTACGAGAAGCTGCACGTCCACAATGTCGCCGGCGCGTTGAAACGGGCCAGCGACAGGGGGCTCATTTGAGCGAAAAACCCAGAGTGGCTTGGCCGTTCGCGCTCGGCACGGCCAGCCTCTTGTTTTTATTGTCCGCGCTCTTTCTTTACGGAACCCGCACCGCCCCGTTTGAATTTGTCGGCAGACCCTTCTACCAACCCCTCATCGACGCCTACCTGCCCGAACTCGGCGCGCGGCTCGCGCGCATGCAGGAGATCAACGGCCTCCTGGCGGAGCTGCCGAAACCAACGCCGCCGCCGGTCGGCGGCCCGTTGGGGGCCATGTCGTACTCCACGAACGCCACGGAGGCGACCTACCTCCGTTTTTTATGGGATGCGCCGCACCTCATCGACGCCTTTGTCCTGGTTCCGGCGCAGGCCCCCGACGAGCTGGCGGAGCCACTGGCCTTCCGTTTGCCCGAGCACTACGAGATCGTTGCGCGGAAGGCCGGGCAGGAAACCAAGCGCATCCGCTTCCCGGCGCTCTCCGCGCGGCAACCGGCCTCCATCCTCCCCTTCCATCTGCCCTTCGACCCGGTCGAAGCCGACACCGTCGAAGTTACCGCCCATGGCTACGCCCAGTTTGCCATCGGCGAGCTGTTCGTCTTTTCCGGCCGCAAAAACATCGCCCCCTTCGCCCGGATCGAAACCTCGGGCTTCAATCTGGAGGCGCCGGGCATCGATCTGGACTACGCCAACGACGAGCGCACGCCCCTGGGCATTCCGCAAGACGGCCCGATCCCCCCGCTGGTTGGATACACCTCCGGCCCCTTCACCTCCGCCACCGAAACCGTTTGGATCGAACTGCGCTGGAGCGATCCGGCCCCGATCGACGAAGTCCGGTTCTATCCGATCGAACGCATTCTCGTGAACGGCGCCAACACGGCCGGATTCCCGGAGGAACTCGACCTGCTGGCGTGGGATGGCGCAGCGGGGGTATGGACGCTCGTCCGCGCCTTCAAGAACGAACAGGGCGAATCGCCGGGGCTCAACGCCGTGCCCTTGCGCTTTCCCGCGCGCAAAACCAACGGCGTGAGGCTGGCCACCCGGCGGCTATGGAAGCCCACGCTCCGCGGTCCGGCGACCTTCGCCCTCGCCGAAATCGAAATCCGCCACCAGGGCATTCCCCTCAACGCGGATTTCATCCCCGAAGTCTCCCACTACAGCCACGAAATGGTGCCCGCGCATTCCAAGGACGGCCTCACGCACCTCTGGAGCAAGCAGGCGCTGACCGACGGCATGAGTTCGGCAGGACGGATCCTCCACGAACGCGACTGGCTTGAACAGTTGTCCCGGCGCGCCGACCTGCTGGAGGAGCGCGCCAGGCTGGAAACGGGCATGGCCGCCCTCCACCACCAGGCCAACCGCCTTTGCTGGCGCTTGACGGCCGGCCTGCCGCTCGCGCTCCTGCTGGGCCTCGTCCTGCTCCTGATCGACACCATCCAGCGCGACCGACGGCGGTTGCGCCACCTGCGCGAAAAACTGGCGGCCGACCTCCACGACGACCTCGGCAGCAACCTGAGCACGATTTCGATCTACGCCCAGCGCCTGCAGCGCAGCCAGGAAAGCCAGAACCCCTCCATCCAATCCCTTTTGCTGCTCGTCCAGGACAGCCTGCTCAGCCTCAAGGAGATGGTGGCCGTCACCTCCCCACGCATCACCCGGCAACTGGGCCTGGTTGAAAACCTGCGGAACCTCGCCGGCATCCACAGCGCCGGATTGCCCTACACCTTTGCCGTGGAACCGGGGCTCGAACCGATCGACTGCCCGCCGGCCGAACGGCGGAACCTCTGTTTTTTCCTGAAGGAGGCGCTGAACAACATCATCCGCCATAGCGGTGCGGACCGGATCGACATCCGCCTCCACCGCAATGCGGCGGGCGAACCCGAACTGGAAATCCGCGACAATGGCTGCGGGGTTCCCCCGTCCATGCTGGATGAGAACCAGCTACCCTCCACGCTGCAACTGCGCGCAGAGGAGATGCAGGCCCCGTTTGGCATGGAAAACCAGCCCGAGGGCGGCTGCCGGGTATGGATCGGCATTCCCTGCTCGCCACGGCGGACCCGCCGCCGCAATGGGTAGGGCGGAGTGTCCCACTCCGTCGCGGACGGCTAGGGACAGCCGTCCCTACCAGGAACCAACGTGAAGAAGGCGTTCGAGCCGGAAGCCCACGAGGCAGACGTCGTCTTCGAACGCGCCCCCGGCGGAAAAACGGCGGGCGGAATCGAGCAGGGCGGGAAAAAGCTCGTTGAGGGGCCGGTGGCCGATCCGCCGGGCATCGGCCAGCAACCGCTCTTCGCCATATTCCGCGCCCCCTTCGCCGCGCACCTCCAC
>JBGSLE010000453.1:0-2247 GCA_041740875.1 Pontiella sp.
CCGCCGCCGGTCGAGGCGGCACCGGCGGAAATAAAGTATGCCGAGTCCCGCCCAGGCCGCGCCGAAAAAGCCCCGCCACCACGGGAAGGAAGGGCGGATGCGGACCGGCTGGGCCGTGATCGAATCAAACTGCGCCAAACCGGCGGCCCCGCCCTGTTCGATGACGACTTCGGCGATCGTGGCGTCCGGCAGGACTTCAAACTCGTCGCGCTGTTCCTTCCATGGGACATCGCCCTTTTCCATCAGCAGGCTGTGGTCTCCGGGAATCCACTTGTTGCCGGCATCGCGCTGGATGAACATCAGCCGGGCGGAGCTCCAGGCATATTTTCCGCGCACCACCCCTTCCGTCCGGATGCGGCCGTCCAGGCGGATGTAATCGAACCCGCCCACCCCCGGCAGCCGAAACCGGACATCCGCCCGCTGGCCATCGGCGGCCACAAAGAGCGAAAAGACGCCGTTGGTTTCTGAAACGTTGCCACGCACCGACAGCGCCTGCGCCAGCTTCGGCGATTCGAGCAACACGGGGCCGGCGGCTTCATAGCGGTCGTAGAAACCCCAGAAAAGCAGCGACACCGCCAGCAACAAAACCGCCGGCAGCCGCATCTTCAGTTTTTGGGCAATACGATCCATGCGGCGCAAAAACTACCATCCGCCGCGCAAATGCCGAACCTATTGTTGTGCCACAACGGACAAAACCTGATGAAATGGATCGCAACGGAGCAAGGATGCTCCGTCTACGTTTTCGGCCGGCGTGCTCCAAGGTTTGGAAGCACGCGCCACAACCCGCATGGAACAGGATCATGGCCTCGGACAGCCTGAAGGCTGGACTACGAACGACCCGGCTTCGGGCGTTGCGGTTTGTAGTCCAGGCGTCAGCCTGCTGCCCATGCCCTCCAAGGCCATAGCGGGAATTGCTCGCTATTGTTCGGCGACCTTGACCTTGTCCTTGAAGACGTGGTGGATGAACCAGGTGTAGCCGAGGACGATCGGCATGCCGATCGCGGCGATCACGAGCATCGAGACGAGCGTGAGCTTCGAGGAGGAGGAGTTGAAGACGGTGAGGCTCCAGTCGGGCTCGTTGGTGCAGGGCACGATGGTCGGGAAGAGCGCGAAGGCGACGGCGAGCAGCAAGCAGGCGATGGTGGTGGCGGAGGCGAGGAACGCCGCCTTGGCCTTGCCCTTTTTGTTGAGCATGAACGCCACCGAGTTTGCCACGAGGGTGCCGACGACCAGCGCCATCGAGAGGAGCTTGAATTGGCCGACCATGCAGAATTTGACGCCGTAAGCCAGCGCCGGCATGAGCGTGAAGAGGAAGGCGTACCAGGCGATGCCCGCCCAGCGCCGGGCGTCGGCGGCGACTTCGCCGTCGAGCTTCATCGCGAGGTAGAGCGCGCCGTGGTGGGCGAACATGGCCAGCCCGACGATGCCGCAGAGCAGCGAGAAGGGGTTGAGCAGGGCGAGGAAGCCGCCGGTGTAGTCGCCGATCGCGTTGAGTTCGAGGCCGGAGAGGACGTTGCCGATCGCGACGCCGAAGAGGATCGAAGGCAGGATGCTGCCGAGGGAGAAGGCGATATCCCACGCCGCGGTCCAGCGGGGGCTGTCGACCTTGTTGCGGAATTCGATGGAGACCGCGCGGAAGATGAGGCCGAGCAGGACGAGCATCATGGCCAGGTAGAAGCCGCTGAAGACGGTGGCATAGACCGGCGGGAAGGCGGCGAAGAGCGCGCCGCCGGCGGTGAGCAGCCACACCTCGTTGCCGTCCCAGAAGGGCTCGATGGAGCGGATGAACGCCTTGCGTTCGCCCGGCCGCTTCGCGAAGAGGTGCCAGAAGCCGACGCCGAGGTCGAAGCCGTCGAGGATGGCGTAGCCGATGATGAGGATGCCGATGACGAGGAACCAGATGGTTTGCAGCGTTTCCATGTTACTTCACCTCCGCGACAAGCGTTTCGAGCGGTTCGGGGCCCTTGAGGAACTGGCGGCGCAGCAGGTAGATCCAGAGGCCGAAGAGCAGGGAGTAGATCAGCGAGAACATGATGATCGACGCGAGCACCTGCCCGGCGGGCACGGAGGCCGAAACGGCGGCGGCGGTGCGTAGTTCGCCGTAGACCACCCACGGCTGGCGGCCCACCTCGGCGGCGATCCAGCCCACTTCGTTGCCGATGAACGGCAGCGGGACGGTGAGCGCCGCCGCCCAGAGGAAGGCCTTGGTCGAAACCATCTTCTTCTGCAGCCAGAGGATGACGCCGA
>JBGSLE010000454.1:0-12169 GCA_041740875.1 Pontiella sp.
AGCGTCGACGTGCTGGCGGAATTCCTGGGCCAATCCCGGGCGGGGCGCGCGCAGCTGGTCGAACATTCGGGCACCTTGGCGCTGGTCGAGGGGGATTGGAAATATGTGGAAGCCGGCCGCGCGGGCAAGGCGTGGCTCTTCAACCTGGCGGACGATATCGGGGAAACCAAAAACCTTGCCGACAAATATCCCGAACGGTTGGCCGCGATGGCGGCGACGCTCAACAAACTGAAAGAGGGTCGATCCTTCCAAGGGAACGACCGGAAACGCCGGAGCACCCCGGGGCAAAAAAGATGAAACCAACCAACCTCAGGCCGATCGTCGGTATTTTGGGAATGAACGCTTTTGCATGGCTGATGCAAACCCACTGCGAAGCGGCGCGGCTGGATCTTTCCGGGAGTTGGCACTTCCGGCTCGATCCCGGAAATGCGGGCATGGTGGAAGGCTGGTACAACCAGCCGCTGCCGCAGCGGATCCATCTGCCGGGTTGTTTGCAGGAGCAGGGGTATGGCGCGGTTCCCGGTCCGGATACGCCGTGGTGGTCCAAAAAGCAGCCTGCGCAACCGGCACCGTGGCTGCGGGAATACAACACGCCAGACAACTTTCAGACCCAGCACTTCCTCTTGCCGGAGCGGCACTATATCGGCGCGGCCTGGTATGGCCGGACGGCAACCATCCCCGACGACTGGAAGGGCAAGCGGATTACCCTCTGCCTCGAACGCTGCCATTGGGAATCCCGCCTGTGGGTCGATGGCCGTCCGATGGGCCAGTGCAACAGCTTGGCGGCACCCCATGTATATGATCTTGGCGATATTGCCCCCGGGGAGCACCGGTTGACCCTGCGCATTGATAATTCGGAAATCGTGGATTTGGGTCGCATGGCGCATTCGGTTTCGGAGCAAACGGCGGGGACTTGGAACGGCATCGTCGGGGAGATTGCGTTGCGCGCAACGGATGCCGTCTGGATCGACCATGTGCAGATTTTTCCCAATGCCGCGGCGAAATCGGTTCGGATGAGAATGGAGCTCGGGGCGCTGGATGCGGCGGGCGCCGGAACGTGGAAACTGGTGGCCGAAGCCGAGGGCGGCCCTGCCGAAAACCGCCACAATCCCGCTCCGTTCAGGCTGGAGGGAACACTGGCGGCGGGCGGGAAGACCGTGGTCGATTTCGACTATCCGCTGGGCGATGGCATGCGCTTGTGGGATGAGTTCGATCCCCACTTGTACGGGATGCGCTTTAATCTGGAGGGCCGGCAGGCCGGGCATCCGTTTTCCGCAAGCACCTCCACCAGCTTCGGGATGCGCGATTTTTCTGTGGAAGGCAGCCAGTTTGCCATAAACGGAACAACCACCTTCCTGCGGGGAAACACCGACTGCGCGGTCATGCCCAAAACCGGCTATGCGCCGATGGATGTCGAAAGCTGGCGCAAGGTCTGGTCGGCCTACAAGGCGTTCGGCCTGAACATGGCGCGCTTCCACTCCTGGTGCCCGCCCGAGGCCGCGTTCCAGGCGGCGGACGAGATGGGCATATACCTTGCCCCGGAGGTCGGCGAATGGGCGAAGGTCGAAACGGAGGCGCAATTCAGTTTCCTCCAGGCCGAATCGGAACGGATCCTGCGGCAGTTCGGCAACCATCCGTCGTTTGTCATGCTGGGGCTGGGCAACGAGTCGGGCGGGGATCGCCGGTTTTTTAGTGAGCTGGTCAGCCGGTGGAAAAAGGTGGATGCGACGCGGCTCTACACCATCAAGGCCAATAGCGGGGGCAATCCAACGAACATGGACTACCAGGTCGTGCGTGCGGTGGACAAGGGGGTCACGATTCGTTACCAGGATGGCTGGCCGCCGAAGCCTGAAAATAGCGATTTCATTACGCTGGCCCCGCAAACGAGCATCGATTGGCGCGCCGCCGTCCAGCGCGGGAAAACGCCGTTGGTGCAGCACGAGAGCGCCCAGTTCTGCGCCTATCCGGATATCATGGGAGAGATGCCGAAGTACACGGGCTATCTGAAGCCGAGCTACTTGAAGATTGCCCAGGACCAGCTCCGCGCGCGCGGCATGCTCCATCAGGTTCCCGACTTTGTCGAGGCCTCGGGCAAGTGGCAGCTCGAACTCACCCGCGAGGAGTTCGAGGCGGCTTTCCGCACGCCCGGTTTGGCCGGGTTCAATTGGCTGTCGCTGGCCGACTTTACGGGACAGGACTCCGCGCCCGTTGGCTTCACCGACGCGTTCTACGACCCCAAGCCCTATGTCGATCCGGCGCAGGTGCGCCGCTGGAATGGATCGTCGGTGTTGCTCGCGCGCATGGATAAGCGCGCCTGGGTGCAGAGCGATCGGTTCGAGGCGCGGATCGAAGCCTCCCATTACGGGAAGGGCGCGCTGGATCTCGGCGATGTGACGGCCACCCTCCGCACGGCCGATGGCGAGGTTTTGAAAAGCTGGACGCTGCCGGAAACCGTGATCGGCCAGGGATCGGCGCAGGTGTTGGGCACGGTGTCTTTCCCGCTGGAAAAAGTGGCCGCTCCGCTTCGGCTCAACCTGCTGGTCGAATCGCCGCAGAACCAGCTATCCAATGATTGGAACCTTTGGGTCTATCCCGGTGACGGCACCAAGGTGTCCGCATTCCCCGCGAACGTGCATCTCGCACACCGCTGGGACGAAGCGGTTTTGCAAAAGCTTCAACAAGGCGGCACCGTGCTGCTGCTGCCAAAAATCGGGACGTTGAAAGGCAACCTGCCCATCTGCTTCACCACTTTTTACTGGACGAGCTTCGGAACCGAGGGCGGGCAATCCTCCGCCTGCGGCATCCTGCTGGACGGCCGCCATCCGCTCTTCAAAAGCTTCCCGACCGAGAACCACGCGAATTGGCAATGGTGGGATTTGCTGGTCAATTGCCAGCCCATGATTCTGGATTCCTACGACACCGCCCATCCGTGGCCCAAGAGTTTCCAGCCGCTGGTGCAGCCGATCGATACATGGAAGATCAACCGCAAGCTGGCGCTCGTGGCGGAAGCGAAGGTCGGGCAAGGAAAGCTGCTGATCTGCTCCATCGACCTTGAAACCGGATTGGACGAGCGGCCGGCCACCTGCCAGTTCCGCAACAGCTTGATCGCCTATCTTCAGTCCGGCGCATTCAATCCCACCACCGAAGTGGGTGCCGAGGCGGTGGCGGAGTTGTTTGATTTAGCAGACAGCCACAGCGAAGCGCCCGGGGTCGACATGGACAACCTGCCGACCGAGTGATCTGCAACTGCAATTTGAACGGGAAGCCTACATGGGAAAGAAACGATGGAGCTTGGTTTTGGGTGCCTGCCTGGTTTCCGTTTGCACGGCAATGGAGGCAGGGGCGGCGGTGCTGGATCTTTCCGGCCAATGGACGGTGAGGCTCGATCCGCTGGAGATCGGCGAGTCGGAGCGGTGGTTCGAGGGATTGGAAAACGGCACGCCCATCCGGCTGCCGGGCATCGCGACCGAAGTTGGACTGGGCGAGCCGCTCGCGCTGGAGCCCGCGCTCACCAAGGAGGTTTTCCGCCATCTCCATCAAAAGTACCGCTATGTCGGTGCCGCCTGGTACGTCCGGGAGGTTGAGCTTCCCTTGGAATTGAAAAACCAGGATGCAACCCTTCTGCTGGAGCGCGCCATCTGGAAAACCTCGGTGTGGGTGAATGGCCATCCGGCGGGGTCGCAGGATTCCCTCTCCACGCCGCATCGCCATTCGGTCGGAGCGTTCCTGCGCCCCGGTAAAAACACCATCGCCGTGAGGGTGGACAACCGCGCCGTAGTCGATATTGGAACGATGGGGCATGCCTATACCGACGAAACACAAACGATCTGGAACGGCTTGATAGGAAGGATGGAGCTGCGGTTCGGGGATTCCATCCAAATCCGGATCCATCCGCTAAGGGTGGCGGTTGCCGGGGCGGGTGAGTTAACCGTGCAGGTGGTTCCGGAAAACCACGCCGGGCCCGCATGGCCCGTCTGGTCGAAAACCGTGTACGGGGGCGAGGTGGAAATCGACCTGCCGCTGGACAACGCGGTCAAATGGTCGGAATTCAATCCGGCGCTCTATCGCGTCACCTGCCGTTTCCAAGGGGTTGAAAAATCGATCGTGACCGGCTTTGTCGAAGTCCTAGCGGATAAAAAAACCATCACGGTTAACGGGAATCCCGCCTTCATGCGCGGCACGCTGGAGTGCTGCATTTTTCCAAAGACGGGATATCCGCCCATGGATGCCGCAGGATGGGACAAGGTGTTTTCCACCGCGAAAAACCATGGGTTGAACCACCTGCGCTTCCACTCCTGGTGCCCGCCGGAGGCTGCGTTTGCCTCGGCCGACCGCCATGGCGTCTATCTCCAGGTCGAACTGCCGAACTGGACCTTCAAGATGGGGCAGCGCCCCGAGGTGGACGCGTTCCTTATGAGGGAGGGCGAACGGATCATCCAGGAATACGGCCACCATCCTTCGTTCGTCTTTTTCAGCATGGGCAACGAACTGGCGGGCGACCTCGCCCACCTGGATGCAATGATCCGCCATTTCCGGACGCTTGCGCCGCAGTTGCTCTATACGGGCACGACGTATTCCTTTTCCCCGCGCGGACTGCTGCCCGGACCTGCGGATGATTTTTTCATCTCACAAAAAACCAAGAGTGGATGGGTGCGCGGCCAGGGCTTCCTGAACCAGACCCCGCCGAACACGGACAGCGACTATCTCGCAGGGCAGGAATGCCTCGGCATTCCGCTGATCACGCACGAAGTGGGGCAGTACACGGTTTTTCCGAACCTCGCCGAACTGCCGAAATATGACGGCAACCTGCGTGCGCTAAACTTCGAGGCCATCCAGCAGGATTTGCAGGCGAAGGGGCGGCTGGACGAAGCCGCCGCCTATACCCGCAACTCCGGCAAGCTCGCCGCGCTGCTCTACAAGGAAGACATCGAGCGGGCGCTGCGCACGCCCGGGATTTCCGGCATACAGCTGCTCGACCTGCACGACTTTCCCGGCCAAAGCACCGCCACCGTCGGCCTGCTCGACGCGTTCTGGGACTCCAAGGGAATCATCGCCCCCGAAGAGTTCCGCCGGTTCTGCGCTCCCGTGGTTCCGCTGCTCAACATGGAAAAAATGGTGTGGCGCAACAACGAAACCTTCACGGCGCAAATCGAGCTCTCCAATTTTAGTTCCGCACCGGCTAAACCACTTGCGACCCGTTGGAAAGTCGCCGACGAATCCGAAACCATCCTGGCGGAGGGGAACAAGGAGCAAATTGAATTCCCGCTTTCCACGATCCGTAAAGCCGTCCAATTGAACGTGGCGGTTTCGGTGCCCGGAACGGAATATTCCAACGACTGGAACATTTGGGTTTATCCCTCCACCACGGTCGCGCCCGACGGCGAGGTCGTCGTTGTCCGCCGCTTCGGGGCGCCGCTGTTTGATGCGTTGTCCGCCGGCAAGAAGGTGTTGTTCCTGCCGCGCCGGGAAGAGATTGCCGACCCGCTGGACGGACGGTTCATTCCGGTCTTCTGGAGCCCGCTCCACTTTCCCAACCAACCCGGCTCGCTGGGCACCGTGATCGACGAAGCCCACCCCATGTTCGCGGATTTCCCGACCGCGTCGCATACCGACTGGCAATGGTGGGAACTGCTCGCCACATCGACGTCGGTCAACGCCGACGCGCTCGGGGCGGACTTCAAGCCAGCCATGCAGTTTATCGACAAATACAACCGCAACAGCCTGCCGGCCATTCTTTGGGAGGCCAAGGTTGGCGCGGGATCGCTGCTCGTCTGTTCGCTGGATCTTGAAAGCGACCCGGCAACCCGGCCGGTCGCAGGGCAGCTAAAACAGTCGATCCTAGCCTATATGAACAGCGATCGGTTTTCGCCGTCGTGGAGCATGGCTTCCCGTACATTGTCCGCCCTTTTCCAAGCCCAACCGTACCGTGTCCGGTTGGAGAAGGGAACGGCGCACCCGGACCATCCGTTGGCCAATCTCCAGGATGGCAAGGCCGGAACCCTCTGGCATTCGGATTGGCGCGATGCCGCCAGCCACTATCCCTATTCCATCCTGTTCGAGCTGGCGGAACCGATGGTTGTGGCGGGGCTGGATTATGCCCCGCGCAGCGATAACAATCGGAATGGAACGATGGCCGGCTACCGGGTCTCCGCAAGCCTCGACGGCACCACGTGGAAAACGATGCAGGAAGGCAAGAACCCGCCGCAAAAAATCCGGTTTGGGCAACCCTGCAAGGCATTGGCCATCCGCTTTGAAGCCCTTTCGGAAGTGGATGGAAAGGCGTTTTGCGCCATCGCCGAACTCGTTCCGGTTTTCGCCGATGGCACCACCGGCGTGGATGAGCTGGGATTGATTGAAGGCTTCAACACGCCTGAATAAATCTAGATTCGGAAATGGGGTAACCACAAAAGCCCCAGCGCGGCATAGCTGCAACCAATAAACTCGAAGCAACGGTGTTAAACGACAACCCCAAAATCAAGGAATAGGGATGATTGTGGATTGCCGCTCGCCGATGGTGGAATTTGGAATGTGTTTTGATAGGAGGCGGCGCCGGATAGGTGTTTTACATGCGGGTTGCGTCCAGGGGATCAGTTCCATCTGCTCCGGCGCGCCCCATCCGGCGGTAAATAGTTGCTTTTCATTTTTTGGAGGAAGGTTCGGTAGCAGAATCCTGCTGGGCGAGCTCGCTGAATTCTTCCGCATGCTGTAGCCAGGCCTTTTCCAGCTCCGCCGCTTTTTCGGGAAAGTTTGCCGCCTGATTCTTGGTTTCGGAGCGATCGGCGCCCAGGTCGTAGAGTTCCCATGGCGATTTGCCGTTGGCGACCAGTTTCCAGTCGCCGACACGGATGGCGCGGTGGCCGTCGTGGTTCCACCACAAATAGTCACGCGTCACCGAGCCGTTCTTGGTGAAGGCGGGGACGAGGCTTTTGCCTTGCATGGGCGGAACCTTGAGGCCAGCCACCATCTCCGGCGGCGTGGCTCCGGCGAGCTCCAATATGGTCGGAACAATGTCGATCAAGTGGCCGGGGTCTGTGCGCAGTTCGTTGCGTGCCTTGAGCCCGGCGGGCCAGGTCACGATCAGCGGCGTGGCGATCCCGCCTTCATGGTTCCATGACTTGTGCAGACGGAACGGCGTGTTCGCCGCGCTGGACCAACCCGGTCCGATGCCTAAAAAGGTCTTCGCTGAGCCGACCGGCGCGGCGGGATCGTGCCCGTTGCCGCGAATGATCTGCTCGGCGGAGGCCCCGTTGTCGGACATGAACATGATAATTGTATTGTCGAGTTCTCCCATGGCTTTGAGCTGGGCGAGCACCCGTCCGATTTCCATATCCATCCGGTGGACCATCGCAGCGTGAACCGCCATCTTGGCCGATTGGAACTCCTTCTGGCCGGCGGTCAGGCTCTCCCACGGCACGGCGTGGCCGACCTCGTTCGGACCGATTTTCTTCAGCAACGCCTCCTCCTTCTCGTTCCAGCGCGGAATGATCTCCGGGTCGAGCGGCGACAAGGTGCCGTTGTAGATGCCCATTTGCGCCATGCGGTCAAAGCGCCCTTTCCGGATGGCGTCCCATCCGACGGTGTAGCGATCCTTGTAGAGCGCGATGTCTTCCGGCAGCGCGTGGAGCGGGAAGTGCGGCGCATTGAAGGCGAGGTATTGAAAGAAGGGTTGATCGGGATGCTTTTTGGCGTGCTCGGCCAGGTAGCGGATGGCGGAATCGGCGATGGCAACGGTTGAGTAGTATGCGTCATCCGCCGGGATGGGCGGCACCTTGACGCCATCCTCCGTATGGCCGGTCGGCTCAAAAAAGCCCTTCACGCTCTCGGACCAGTAGGAGTGATCGAAGCCATTGGCCAGCGGGCTGCCATCCACATGCCATTTGCCCGAGTGATAGGAGCGATAACCCAGCGGCTTGAGATAGCGGGGCAGCAGTTGCGCCCAGCGCGGACGGTTGCCTTTAGAGTTTTTGAATCCTGTGATCGGATCCCGGCGAATGGCCTGGGCGTAATAACCGCTCAGGAGGGAGGCGCGCGACGACCAGCAGCGCGCCGTGTTGTAGAACTGCGTGAACCGTAATCCGTTGGCCGCCAATCCATCCAGATTCGGCGTCTGTATTTCGCCGCCGTAGCAGCCGGCATCGGAGAAGCCCATGTCGTCGGCGCAGATGATAAGGATGTTGGGTTTTTCGGTAGCTGCGGCGTGAATACCGCACGCGCAGCCCAGTGCCGCCATCGTTTTTAAGAATACATTTTTTGTCATCTTATTTTCCTTGTTTGATTATTAAATTCCCAGGAGTCATTTCACCAACGGGATATCCTGGGCAAAAAGCAGTTGTACTGGGCCGACGAGTCCTGATGGTACCAGAGGAGGAGAAGCCTTTGTGGTTCCATCATCGTGTTCAACTGTAGTTTCAAGTGAGGGGGTCATAAAAAGTGCATGCCGCGAGATTCAGGTCTATTCGGCTTCGCTGGACTTTTGCTTACCTTTCTTTGAGGCGCTGGGCACGCCGTTTTTCCAAGAAGGTTCGAGCTCTCGTACGTGGGCGTCGTAATGTCTTTGATCCGGTTTTTCCAATTTGCGGGGAAGCCCCGGCGGCGGCAACGTGGCGTTCCATGCCATGAGCTTCTTTTCCAGCTCCGCCGCGACCTCCGGGTATTTCGCGATCAGATTGTTCTTTGCCAGCTCCGACTCCCCATCGGGCGTGTTCATGTCGAACAAATACTTCTCTTTGTCCCCCACCAAGATCAGCTTCCAGCGGTCGGCCCGGATCGCAGCCTGCGAACGCCACCGCCAGAAGAGGGCGTCGTGCGGATGGCCTTCTTTCTCACCCGTCACGAAGGGGATGATATTCACCCCATCAAGCACGGGGTCATGGGGCAGACCCGCGAGAGCCACCGCCGTGGCTGCGATATCGAGGTTGATTACCGGCGCATCGTACACCTTATCCGCAGGCAGGGTGCCGGGCCATTCCGCGACAAAGGGGGTGCGGATGCCGCCGTCGGTGAGCATCCCTTTCTCTCCGACCAGCGGGGTGTTGAGGGAGCCATCCCATGAGTAGAGCGGGGCTCCGTTGTCTCCCACGAAAAAGATAAGGGTATTTTTCTCAATCCCTTTGGCGCGGAGTTTTTCGCGAATCTGGCCGATCCCTTCGTCCATGGCGGCGATCATGGCCAACGCTTGGCGGCGGTCGATGGGAAGATTTTTCGGGGTTTTGGAAAACCACGGCTCGGGCGATTGCATCGGGACGTGGGGGACGAAATAGGCCAGATATATGAAGAAGGGGCCTTGCGCGTGGCGATCGATGAAGGAGAGGGCTGCGTCGGTCTGCCAGATGGTGCGGAAGCGGTTGTCGGCGACCAGCTTCGGGGCGTCGGAATACTTGTTGCCTTTCAGGTCGTGGGAGGCGACGTAGAAATCCATCGGGCCGGTGTAATACTCGTCGAAGCCTTGGGCACCGGGATAGAGGGCGAGGGTTTTCGCAACCATTTGGTCAGGTTTGCGAATGGTTCCGGCCAGATGCCATTTGCCGACTTGGCAACTGGTGTAGCCGGCGGGCTTGAGGCGCTCGGCGATAGTCACCTCCGAGGCGGGCACTGGGCCTTTGCCGTTGTCCTCCACCCCGAAGCGCTGTTGGTAGCGTCCGGTCAACACCCCGGCGCGAGAGGGAACGCATTGCGGAGCACTGACATAGCCATGGGAGAAGCGAACGCCATTCTTGGCCATGGCGTCGAGGTTCGGGGTGCGTATGTTCGGGTCGGTGCCTTGGGCGCCCAGATCGGCATACCCATGGTCATCGCTGTAGATCAGGATGATGTTGGGTTTGCCGGATTTTGTTGCCGCGGCAAACACGCTCCCGATCAAGCAGAGCGCGGTTAGTAGGAGGGTTGTCTTTTTCATGATGGATTCTTTTTGGATGAGTTGTTGTGTATCTATTTAGGTTGGATGGCAGGCCTACGGCTCTTCTTCTGCCTTGCCTCCTGCTTTTCCCTTTTTGTGAACAACCTGGATTCCTTCCAGCTCGGGATGGTATTCCGAAGCCTTGAAATTGGGGTTGGGAACGGGCTGGACTGCCTTGGTGTCCATCAGGAATTTCTCGATCAACGCATCCATTTCCTTTACCCGCTGGGGCTCTTTGGCCGCGAGATCGTTTTTCTCGCCCAAGTCGTCCTTCACGTTAAAGAGTTTGTAGCGATGGGCTCCGTTCTCGCCTTGGAAAAAGAGCCGGATGAGCTTCCACTCGCTCTGAGTTGCTGTGACGGATGGCGGCTGCCAATCGGGCACCGATCCGTTGTGAGGGAAATAGGTGAAGATTGCCTTGCGGTCGAGCGGCTGGCCTTTGAGGGCAGGGAGGATGCTGATACCGTCAAACTGCTGGTTGGCCTGCGGCTTTAAGGCCAGCAAGTCGAGGAGGGTCGGGTAGAAATCGCAGCTCTGGATGACGGTGTCGTTGCGCGATTGGGCCCGCACGAGCCACGGAATGCTCACGATGCAGGGAACGCGGACGCCGCCTTCGTAAACGGTGCCTTTGCCGCCGCGCAGCGGAGCGTTGCTGGTGGGCGTGGTGTCGTCAACCGTGTTGTACATGTTCCCGCCGTTGTCGGAGGTGAAAACGATGATGGTGTTGTCGGTCAGCTTGAGGCGGTCAAGGGTATCGATGAGGGTGCCAACCGCGTCGTCCATGCTTTCGACCATCGCCGCGTAGGTGGGGGAACGCTGCGGGTCCTTGGGATTCGCCGTGGCCTTGTATTTTTCGATCAGGGATTTCTTGGCGTCAAAGGGGGAGTGGACACTGAACATCCAGTAGTTGAGATAAAACGGGTGGTTCTTGTTCTTTTCCAAGAACTTGACGGCCTCCTTGGCCATGCGGTCTTCGAGGTGCTGGTTGGGCACGCCGGGATCGGGGTCGAAATCCTCGAGCTTCTTCCATGGAGCAATGTAGCCGCCTCCGGGGCCCGGACCCGAATAGTGGGGGATATCAACATCAAAGCCTTGCTGCAAGGGGGAGTACGGCTCCGGGCCGAGATGCCATTTTCCGAAGTGACCGGTGGCGTAACCGGCATTCTTTAAGGCCTCCGCCAGCGTGAAATAGGTGGTGTCCAGGCGGCTTACCGAGGTGGGTTGAACGCACTTCTGGCCGGCGCCAGTAAACTTGCCCGGAGTCGCTTGGAGACGGACCTCCGGTAAATGGCAGTTGGGAACGGTGATGCCGATGCGGGCGGGGCTGAGCCCGGTCATGATGCTCGATCGGGTGGGCGAGCAGAACGGACTGGCCGAGTAGGCCCGGGTGAAGATCATCCCGCGCTTGGCTAGGCGCTCAATATTCGGGGTATGGTAATACTTCGTGTGTCCGTAGAGGGTGGTGTCCGCCCAGCCGAGGTCATCGGCAAGGATGAACACGACATTGGGCTTGGAGGTCGGGGCCGCGAGCAGGGTGGTGCCCAGCAGGCCAAGCGAGGCGAGAAGGATGGCTAGTTTTTTCATAATTTTGGTTTCCTCATCATTTTGGTTGTCTCTGATTGGGCTTTGCGCATCGGCTTCAAGACCTCCTGATCCGCCGCGTCACGGCATGGCCGTGGCCACCAGGTTGTCGATGGTGAACTGGTTGGTGCCGAGCGCGCGCACGCCGAGGGTGCCCGCGGCGTGGTCGCTGTCGGTGAACGTGTGGACCGGGTGTTCCAGGTCGCCGACGAAGACCTGGAATCGGTTGCCGATCGCCACCACCTGCACGCGCACCGTGCGGCCAGCCTCCAGCGCCACCGGAGCCTTGCCGAGACTGCGCCATTTCGCACCGTCCGATTTGCCGACCTCGACGCAGCGGCTTTTGGCGTTCAGGCTGACGGAATAGCCTTTGAAGGCATCCGTGCCGCAGGCCACCTGGCTGGCACGCAGGATGAGCCCGCCGGTGCCCTCTGCGCCGATGGTCACATCCGCCGCGACCGTCAGGTTCCTGAACGACAAGGCGGGAACCACCGCATTCAGGCGGCGTTGTCTGCTGGGGCCATGGGACAGACGGCCGTCCTGCACCGAAGCATTGCCGGCATAGACCACCCAGGGCGTCATGGTGCCCTCGTTGAAATCCGCATGGAATGACGTGGGCGGGGCGACCGGCGTGCCCAGCCACGGCAGATTGGCGACATGCAGGGTGGTGGCACCGATCGGGATCAGCGTGAC
>JBGSLE010000455.1:0-12638 GCA_041740875.1 Pontiella sp.
CCGCAACGCCGCGCCCGACCAGCGCGCCGCCGGTCCGTCGTCGCTCAACCACCTGCCGCTGGAATACTTCACGCTGGGCAAGGCGATGAAGCAGGCCGGCTACCAGACCGCCTATTTCGGCAAGTGGCACATGGGCCTCGCCCCCTTCATTCCCGAAAACCACGGCTTCGACTATGTCGTCGGCGGCCGCGAACATCCCGGCCCGCCCGGAACCAACGAGGGCCGCAAGTTTTTCCCGCCCTGGAGCGGCGACACCCTGCAACCCAACCCGTCCGCAGATGTACACATCGACGACTACATCACCGACAAGGCGCTGGAGTTCATCGCCAAGAACAAGCAGAAGCCCTTCTACATCCACTTCAACTTCTACGACGTCCACGCGCCGTTCCAGTCCAAGCCGGAGCTGGTCGAAAAGTGGAGCAAGCTCGCCGATCCAAGCAACCCGCAGCGCAGCCCGACGATGGCCGCGATGATCGAGGTGATGGACACCAACCTCGGCCGCCTGCTCGATGCGCTCAAGCAGCACGGCCTGGAGCAGGACACCATTTTCATCTTCACCTCCGACAACGGCGGCAACATGTACGATGTCGCCGACGGCACCACGCCGACCAACAACGAGCCGCTGCGCTCCGGCAAGGGCAACAACTACGAAGGCGGCGTGCGCATCCCGCTGATCGTCCGCGCCCCCGGCACCACCACGCCCGGCTCGGTCAACAACGCCGTCATCTCGACCGTCGACCACTATCCGTCGATCCTGCAAATGACCGGCCAAAAGCTGCGCCCGGACGACCACAAGGACGGCGTCAGCTACGTGCCCGCGCTCTCGGGCAAGCTGCACGACCGCGGGCCGACGATCTGCGACTTCACCCACTTCGTGCCGGCCACGATGAACGTGCCCAACACTTGGATCCGCTCGGGCGACTGGAAGCTGCTGCGCTTTTGGTTCGACGGGGAAGGGCAGGAGCACCGCTACGAACTCTACAACCTCAAGGATGACATCGGCGAAACCAAGAACCTCGCCTCCGCCTATCCCGAAAAGGTGCAGTCGCTGGCCGCCACGCTCGACGGCTATTTTTCCCAATCGGAGGCCCTGAAGCCCAACCGCAACCAGGCCTACAACGGCCGCACCGTCGGCGTCTGGTCGGCGCAGACCAACGGTACCGCCTCCGCGCGGGATGGCGCGCTGGTGCTGGAAACGGCGACGAAGCAGTTTGCCATCACCACCCGCGTCACGCCAAGCATCGTGGGCGGCGCGGTTCTCGAGTTCGAGGCGCGCTCCGGCAAGGGCGGGCAGGTCAGTCTCCAGTGGACGTCGCAGGCCGAACCCAAATTCGGCGTGCCGGAACGCAACCGCGCGGTTGCGCTTTCCGGGGAATGGAAACCCTTCCGCGTCGATATGCCGTTCAAGGGACGCATCAACGAACTGCGCTTTGTATTGTCGGAAGAGGGCGACAAGGCCGACGTGCGCAACGTCCGCCTATTGACGCCCGACGGCACGTTGATGACGGAATACGAGTTTTATTAAGGAACGGGAGTAACGATGAATTTAAAAACCGGGGTTCTTGTTCTGGCGATGTTGCCGGGCGCTTTGCTGGCCGCGAAAAAACCGAACGTGGTCGTCATCTTCACCGACGACCAGGGGTATGCCGACCTCGGCGCTTACGGGCGGTCGAAGGATCTGAAAACGCCGAACATCGATGCGCTCGCCAAGGACGGGGTCGCCTGCACGGCGGGCTACATCACCGCGCCGCAGTGCGCGCCTTCGCGCGCCGGCATCATGACGGGGCAATACCAGCAGCGCTTCGGCTTCGACACCATTCCCGACGGCCCGCTGGCGTTGGAGCAGGTGACCATCGCCGAACGCTTGCGCGAAGCGGGCTATGCGACCGGCCACGTCGGCAAGTGGCATTTGGATCCCAACCACCTTTGCGTGAAATGGGCGGAAAAGGCCTGCCCGGAACTGGTCCGGGACGGGAAAGTCCACCTGACCCCGAAACTGATCCAGCAATTCCAGCCCGGAAACCAAGGGTTCGATGATTTCTTCACCGGCGAGCTAAACCAGTATTGGTGCAACTATGACCGCGCAGGCAAGAACCTCAAGCGCACCGGCGAGGGCGTCCAGTTCCCCGAAAGCGAATACCGGCTCGACATCCAGACCGATGCCGCGCTGGCCTTCATCGACCGCAACCACGAAAAGCCGTTCTTCCTCTATCTCTGCTATTTCGCGCCGCATGTGCCGCTCATCGCCACGGAAAAATATCTTTCGCGTTTTCCGGGCGACATGCCGGAGCGCCGCCGCACCGCGTTGGCCATGATGGCGGCGATGGACGACGGCGTCGGCTTGATCCGCCAAAAGCTCCAGGACTATGGCATCGATCGCGACACCATCATCTTCTACATCGCCGACAACGGCGCGCCGCTCGGCGCACAGCAGGACATGCACATGGCGGATGTGCTGCCGGTCGATAAGCCGGGTATTGTCTGGGATGGTTCGCGCAACGATCCGCTCACCGGTGAAAAAGGGATGCTGATGGAGGGGGGCATCCGGGTGCCGTATTTGGTCAGCTGGCCGGCCATCCTGCCGAAAGGGAAAACGTACGACGGGCCGGTCAGCTCGCTCGATGTCGCGGCCACCGCGCTGAAGGCCGCCGGAAAACCCGTGCCGCCGGAACTCGACGGGCTCGATCTCGTACCGCTGCTGACCGGGTCGAAAAAGCAGGAGCGCACGTTGTTCTGGCGCTTCTGGAACCAGGCCGCTGTCCGCCAAGGCCAGTGGAAATATTTCACGATGGGCGACGGGCAGGAATACCTTGTCGATCTCGACGCGGACATCGCGGAGAAGCACAACCTGTTGGCCAAGCATCCGGAAAAGGCCGCCCAGCTCCGCGCGCAATTGGCCCAATGGACCGCCGGGCTCCAGCCGCAGGGGCTGCCGTCGCTACCGCCGAACGACCAGGAAATTGGGTGGTACAAATACTATCTCGAAGGGAAGTAGGCCATGAATTCACGCGAGCGGGTCGAGCGGGCCATCCGTTTTGAGAAGCCGGACAGGCTGCCGTTCAATTTCTGGATGGATCGCCGCCGCATGGCCGGTCTGAACCAAAAATACGGCGAGGATTTCCGGCTGACCCGGTATGGGGCCGACGTGGTCGAGGCGATGTGCGCCGTGCCGTTTCCGGCCGGGCGCTTTGAGGAAAAGGCGGGCACGTCGTGGATGGTCGAGCCGCTGTTCCGCGATTGGCGCGCGACGCCGGACATCCGGCTGCCCGATCCGCGCGATCCCACCATGACCGCCAATCTGGACGCGGTGCTCAAGCGCTATCCGGACAAGGCGGTCATCGCCAACCTGCCGAACGTGCTGACGCACGTGGAGTCGATGGTTTCCCAGGCCGATTTCTACATGGACCTGATGGACGAGCCGGAGCTGGTCGGGGCGCTTTTCCACCGCATGTCCGACATCATGGCGGCGCTGGCCGAGCGGCTTTGCCAACGGGATATCACCGCGCTCTACGTGATGGACGACGTGGCCGCCAACAGCGGCCTGCTGATGTCGCCGGCGCAAGTGCGCGAGCACATCCTGCCGCACTGGAAGAAGGTCATCGACGTGGCGCACGCGCACGGCACGCCGGTCTTTTTCCACACCGACGGCAAGGTGGTGGAGCTGTATGGCGTTTTTGCCGACGAGTTGAAGGTGCGGATGCTCAACCCGCTCCAGCCGGACTTGCAGGACGTGGGCGAATTCGCCCGCACCTACCAGGGCCGCACCGGCATCTATGGCGGCCTCTACACGGGACGGATCCACATGATGGCGCCGGATGAAATCCGCGCCCATGTCTTCGATCTTTTTGAAAAGGCCGGGCAGGGCGGAGGGCTGGTCGTTTCGTCGCACGACCTCGACATCTCCACCACGGAAGAACAACTGGAAGCGCTGGTGGGCGCGATCAAGGAGTGCAGATACTCATGAAAAAAATGGTTTGCATCGCGCTATTGGCATTGTCGGGGCTTTCAGCGTTTGGCAAAGGCGTCGTCGGCGACGGCGTGACGCGGTTTGAGTTCGCCGGGGATGGGCGCGCGGCGGAGTGGTACAACGGCTATCTGCAATCCTTCTACACCAACCGCATCGACATCGGCCCGACGATTTTTCCGCGCGAATACCTGGCGATCTCCGATTCGTGGCTCCACGACGCGCAACGCAAGGGGCTTTCGATCCAGCAGGTCACGCGGCAGTCGCTGCTCGACCAGCAGATGGATGCCGAAGGCTATGTTTTTTCGCAACAGCATGGCGCGAATTCGCACGACCACGGCTGGCCGTTCCCGCACTGGATCCAGGTGCCGGGCAAGAACGGCTCGAAAGGGGTGACCGCCGGCTGGCAATTCTACGACAACCCGCTGGACTGGGAAATCGTCTACAAACCCGCCCGCGCGGCGCTGCCTAACCACTTTTCAACGGCCGCGACGGAGCAATGGACGCTCCATGGGTTGGAAAGCAAAGGCATCAACCAGCAAAAAAACGCCTGGGAGCTGAAGGCGACCGGCGGATTCCCGACGATCACCAGCCCGGAGGGCGTGACGCTCGATCCGTTCAACTGCCCGTTCATCCAGATCCGCTGGAACGTGCCGGGAAAGGTGGGCGCGTTCCGTCCCTACATGGAATGGATGCGCGAGGGCGACAGCGACTGGAGCGACGGCCGCCGCATGCAGGTGTATGCCGATTGGAGCAAGGGCTACAGCGAAGCCACCGGCATGTTCCACTCCATCCTGCCGTTGCACAACCACCCGGAATGGAACGGGAAGATCGTCCGCATCCGCTTCTGCCTCGCGGCCACGGATGTTCCGCCGGAAACGTTCTATGTGAATTCGGTCTTCACGCATTGGGATACGCGCCACCTGGTCAACAACGCCATCTACATCAAGGCGGCGTTCGAATATTTCCGCTGGACCGGAGACGTTGATTTGCTGCGGCAGCTCCTTCCCCGTATGCGCGTCGCCATGCGCTACATGATGGAGGAGGGGCACGGGCTGGAACTCAACCACATCCGTTGCACGTGGCACGGCCACGACGGGCGTCCGGGCTACCTCGTCGATCCAGACGGCACCAAGACCTGGCAACCCGGCCACGGCAAGGGCGGCAACTACTGGGACCTGCTGCCGCTGGGCTGGGACGACATGTACACCACCACCCACTACTACGCATCGCTGCTCGCCATGGCGCAGCTCGAAGAGGCCGCCGGCAACCCCGGCTGGGCCATGCCGCGCGGCTTCCAGGCCTTGGAACCCGCCGCCCTTCGCACCCACGCCGCGAACGTGAAGGCAAAAGCCAATAAGCTTTTCTTCGATGACAAGGCCGGACGTTTCGTCGGTTGCATCGATGCCGACGGCGTGAAGCGCGACTATGGCTTCACCTTCGTCAACCTCGAAGCGATCCACTACGGCATCGCCAACGAAGAGAACGCGAAAAAAATCATGAAATGGATCGATGGCGACCGCATGGTTGAAGGCGACACCTCGACCGGAAAGGACATTTACCGCTACCAGCTCGCGCCGCGCGCCACCACCAAGCGCAACATCGAATGGTATGCCCACGCCTGGACCGGTCCCGAAACGCTGCCCTTTGGCGGGCAGGTGCAGGACGGTGGCGCGGTGCTCGGCTTCTCGTTCTACGACGTGATGAGCCGCATCAAAACCCTCGGCGCCGACAACGCGTGGCAGCGGCTGATGGAAATCCGCGCATGGGACGAAGAGGTGCAGGCCTATGGCGGTTACCGTAAATATTATGGCGATGGAAAGGGCGGCACGACGCTGCAGGGCGGCGGCACCGCTGGAGGCGTCGGCATCGATTTCGAATTCACCGAAAGCAGCATGCTCTCCGCCGTGGTTCCGCTCGGTTTCATGGGGCTCAATCCCGACGGGCAGGTGCTCAACATAGAACCGCGGCTGCCCAAGGCCTGCCCTCAAATGGCCGTGCGCAACCTGAACTACCAAGGGGTTACTATGGATGTGGCGGTCTCGGCCGACCGGCTCCAGGTGGTGGTGCATGCCGCGCCGCCGCAATCATTCAAGGTTACGTTTAAAGGTGAAGAAATGCTCATCAACGGAGCGGGGACATTCCTGTCCCCGTCGGGGGCTGGAAAGCCCCCGCTCCGCTAGTGCGCGTTGGAATGAGAACAGGAGCGGGGACATTCCTGTCCCCGATGTTGGAATGGGAAAATGAAATTCCTCAATCCATATGCCGAAATCGATATGCATGCGAACCACCTGCCGCACTGGCAGCAGGGTGAATCGTTCGTATTCGTGACGTGGCGGTTGGCCGACTCTCTTCCGCAGGCAAAGGTATCGGAGTGGATGGAGCAGCGGGACATGTGGACGAAGCATCATCCCAAGCCATGGGATGAAGAAACCGAACGGGAATACCACAAACGTTTTTCTCCCAAACTGGATGAATGGCTCGATGAGGGATGCGGTTCATGCGTTTTGAAAGAGCCTGCCAACGCTGGCATTGTGGCGGATGCGTTGCGTCATTTTGATGGTGACCGCTATGCGTTGGATTCGTTTGTCGTTATGCCGAACCATGTGCATGTTTTGTTTTGTCCATTCGTTGGCCGCAAGCTCGCGGATATTGTGCAATCTTGGAAGGGATTCTCTGCTCGGGGGATTAACAAGAGGATCGGGGCTGGGGGAACGCTTTGGTAGGAGGACTACTGGGATCGGGTGGTTCGGAACGAGCGCCATTTGTTCAAGTGCCGGGAATACATTCGGAGCAATCCGGAAAAGGCGAAGCTGCGCGATGGAGAGTTTGTGTTGTTTGAGAAGGAGCTTGGGAAATAGGAGCGGGGACATTCCTGTCCCCGTCGGGGGCTGGAAAGCCCCCGCTCCGTTAAACGGGGAAAGCAAAGGAGAGGGGACATTCCTGTCCCCTATGGGAAAGAGATGAAGACGAAGCGTATCTTATCCGCAATGGTTGCCTGCCTAGCGCTTGCCGCAAACGCGGCCGAACGCCCCAACATCCTGATGATCGTGGCGGACGACCTCGGCTATTCCGACCTCGGCTGCTACGGCGGCGAGATCGATACGCCGAACATTGACCGGCTGGCGGCGCAGGGGATCCGGTTTTCCGAGTACCACGTCAACCCGATGTGTACGGTGACGCGCACGAGCCTGATGACCGGGCACGAACATTCGCAGTCCGACGACTACCGCCGCTCCCTGCCGATCGCCAAGCTGATGCGGCAGGCGGGCTACGCCACCTCGATCACCGGCAAATGGCACCAGCCGGGCAATCCGCTGGATGCGGGCTTCGACGCGTTCTACGGATTCCTCAACGGGCAGATCAACTCCTGGACCGGCGAGGAGGCCGGATCGCTGCGCATCCAAACCGGCCGCGGCGAAACCGGCCCTGTGCCGGAGGGCTGGTATAGCACCGACGCCTTTACCGACCACGCCATTGGCCAGATCGATGCCGCCGTGGAGCAGAAAAAGCCGTTCTTCACCTACGTGGCCTACAACGCGCCGCACAGCCCGTTGCACGCCCCGCGCAAAAACGTCGAAAAATACTACGACCGCTACCGCGCCGGCTGGGAACGGTTGCGGCAGGAGCGCTTCGACCGCATGACCCGGATGGGCTTGATCGACGACCGCTACCGCATGGTTCCGCCCGAGGCGGAGGTGCGGCGCTGGGACGAACTCTTGCCGGAGACGCAGGCGCTGGAAAGCCGCCGCATGGCCGCCTATGCCGGCATGGTCGACCGGCTCGACGAAAACATTGGCCGCCTGCTCGGCCACCTCCAGAACCAAGGGCTGGCGGAAAACACGCTGGTGCTCTTTTTCTCCGACAATGGCGGTGACTACAGCAACGGCGACATCCGGACCTATGACCAACAAATCCCGTGGCAGAGCGACGGCGCGCCGAGTGTTTCGACCGGTTGGGCCTACCTCAAATGCACGCCCTTCCGTTGGTACAAATCGTGTGCGCAGGAGGGCGGCGTCTCCGTGCCCTTCATCGTCCGCTGGCCGGGCCAGCTGGCCGGGAAGCCCGGCAGCATCCAAACGCAGCGCCTGCATGTGACCGACCTCTATCCCACCTTCCTCGAAATCGCCGGCCTGGATTATCCTGAAAAGGAGGGCGGCCGAAAACTCGAACCGCTCTACGGCCGCTCCATGCTGCCGCTCTTTCGCGATCCGTCGCTGCCGAACCTCGCCATCCACGATGAAATCTTCTGGGCCTTCAACTACACCGGCAAGGGGCTGGTGAGGGGCGACTGGAAAATCTCGAGCTTCAGCGACGGCCTGTGGCGACTCTACAACATAACCGAAGACCCCGCCGAATCAACCGACCTCGCCGCCGCGCGGCCCGAAAAGCTCAAGGAGCTGAACGACCGCTGGTTCGACTTTGCCGAAAACCGCACTCCCATGCCGCCCGACTGGCGCGAGCCGTTGAAGGACTACCAGGAGGGGTGGGGCTTCCACCGCATCCGCATGGTCATGCCCGCGTTTGAAAGCGCCATGCCGCACAGTTCCGCCGTCGATGTCCCGCTCGACACCGGGCTTTCGTTCACCTTCTCCAAGCCGGTCAGTTTTGCGAAGTCGAAAGGGAAACCCATCCGGCTGATTACCGCAGGCGAACCGGAGATCGTCGTCTGGCAAGCCGACCCCGAGCCGGGCCATCCGGCCGAGGGCGGAACCACCGTGGCGTTCAACGACCTGCCGAAGCTCAAGCCCAACACCACCTATTGCGTGCTGGCCGATCCCGGCTGGATCACCGTCGGCGGCCAGCCGTCCGGCCCCCTGAACGACGGCGCCTATTGGTACCGCTTCCGCACAGGATCAAAATAGCATGAAAAAAATGCGCTGGACGCAACGCCCTTGTGTACCCGCCGCCGCTCCCGGCGGCCGGTTCAACTACGGGTATATTGGAGATTAAAATGAAGCGCAGGAATTTCTTGTCGGTGTGCGGAGCCGGGGCGTTTTTCCCGTACGTTTCAACGGCCGCGCCGCAGCAACAACCGAACATTCTTTTTGTGTTTGCCGACCAATTGCGGACGATGGAGCTCGGTTGCTACGGCGGGCTCCAGGTGTCGACTCCGAACATGGACCGGCTGGCGAAAGAGGGGGTGCTGTTCAAAAACGCGATCAGCACCTATCCGGTCTGCTCGCCGTTCCGCGCCATGCTGATGAGCGGCAATTTCCCGATGAAGAACGGGATGGTGATCAACGATCATTTTCTGCGCAACCCCTCGCCATTTTTCGCCGAGGTCTGTAAAACGAACGGCTACCGGACCGGCTACATCGGCAAGTGGCATATCGACGGGCGCGGGCGGCAGGCCTACATTCCGCCGGAGCGCCGCCGCGGATTCGACTTCTGGCGCACGCTGGAATGCACCCACAGCTATTTTGATTCCAAATACTATCGGCAGGACGAAAAGACGCCGAGCACCTGGGAGGGCTACGACGCCGTCGCCCAGACGGACTGCGCCTGCGGCTTCATCCGGGAGCAAGCCGGCGGCAATCCGTTCTGCCTGTTCCTCTCGTGGGGGCCGCCGCACGATCCCTACACCGCGCCGCCCGAATACATGCAGCGCTTCCAAAAGGAGACGATTGAATTGCGCGAAAACGTCGGCGACTTCGCCGCCGCCCAAACGATCTGGAGCGAGTGCGACACGCAACTGCCGGATAGCCACGTGGCGACCCGGAAGGCCTTTGCCAAGGCGCTCCGCGACAAGACCGACAAGGCGGTGAAGGAGTGGTACCACGGCTACTTCGCCCAGATTGCGCTGCTCGACGATTGCCTCGGCAGGCTTCTCCTCTCCCTGGAACAAACCGGACAGCTCGACAATACCATCGTGGTCTTCACCTCCGACCACGGCGACAACCTGGGCTCGCACCGGCAATACGGGAAAAACCTGCCCTACGAGGAGTCCATTTCCATCCCCTTCATGGTCCGCTATCCGGCCAAGGTGAAGCCCGGCACGACGACCGAGGCGCTGCTGGCTCCGGTCGATATCATGCCGACGCTGCTCGCGCTCGCCAACGTCCCTTGTCCTGCCGTCGATGGCAAAGACCTCAGTGGCGCGGCCATCGGCCGCGATGCCGGCGTGCAGGATGCGGTGCTCATCATGCGCATGGTCTGGCTGAGCACCAACTGGATCACCAATGGAAGCGGCCCGTGGCGCGGCGTGCGCACCCAGCGCTACACCTACGCGCGCAAGGCCGATACCCGGAAGCCGTGGATGCTCTTCGACAACGAGAAGGATCCGCAGCAGCTCGAAAATCTCGTCGCTCTTCCGGCCTACGGGAAGCTGGTTAAGCAACTGGATGCTAAAACCGACGAGTTGCTCAAGGCCGCCGGCGATCCCGAAGATCCGCTCGCCATCGCCCGGCACATCGAGCAGGAGCGGCAGGCGATGAAGATGCCCATGGGCCGCGACGTCCTCTTTCCCGCGCGCATCGAGCCCGGTGCCGGGTTTGCGGACCCTGCCGGATGATCATGGAGATGGAGGCGCCGAAGAATCGCCAAGGATGCGCTGTTCACTGCGGAACTGTGCGGGGGATTGGCCATGGTGTTTGCGGAAACAGGTGGCGAAATACTGGCTGCTGGAAAAGCCGCACTCGAAGGCGATGTCGGTGACGCTTTTGCCGGGGTCGCGCAGCAGCAAATCCGCCGCCTTGGCGGTGCGCAGGTGGGTGAGGTGCTGCATGGGCGTTAGATTGGAGACGAGGTGGCAGTAGTGGACAAAGCGCGTTACGCCGAGGCCGCAATTGCGAGCCATCTCGTCAAGCGTCCACGGTTCTGCGCAGCTTTCGGCAAGGGATCCGAGGAAAAGTTCGACGCTGCGCTGCGCACCGGTAAGCGCCTTGTCGCGCGGGACCGGTTCGCTGCGGAACAGGTCGAGCAGGTCAAGGAAGAGTTCGTTGATGAACACGGCCAAGCGCGACGCGCCAGCCTCTGTTTCGACGGCTCGGCCGATTTGCCGGAAGCAGGCCGCGATTCCTTCGGATGCCCGCCAGGTGGGCTGCTCGTTTTCGCGCAGGATGCCGGTGAGCTCGGCGAGGTCTGCGGGGGAGAGCACCAGCCAGTCCGGCCATTTCCACTGCTGATGGGGTTGGCGCACCCCGACATCGAGGATGATCCAGTGCAGGCGTCCGATCCCGACGTTGGGGCGACCGACCTGGTGCGGTTGCCAGGGGCGGGTGATGGCCAGCGATCCGGGCGTGAGCCGCCAGGTTTTCCCGCCTGTGGAAAAGGACATGGCGCCGGTTTCCAGGAAGGTAAGTTCGATGCCCTCGTTGCGGTGCAGGGGCAGTCCCCAGTCCTGTTCGCGCTTGGCATCCCAGTATCCGGCGCTCTGGAGCCCCGTCAATTCGCTGTTGCGCAATGGCCGGCCGGGATAGCTGGAGCGCGCCAAGGCGTGGAAAGCCACCTTGCCGCTGGCCGCTGCGGCCGCCAGCGGTTCACAGGCGTCGGCGTGGTAGGTCTTATCGGATTCCTTATAGGAGGGGATGGGCTTTTTTGCCATGGGCCGAACGTACGCGGAGGCCCTGCGGGGCGAAAGGGAAATGTTCAAAATCCTTCACTGCATGATCGCAAACGACAAGGCATCCATTTTGTCCTATGTTCTCCATCCTGAAACGGTTCCCGGAGACCGGCTTCCCGCCGGGCCAAGGGGCGCAACGCAAAGCAACCAGAATGGAGCAAGGATATGCATGTAGGGGTTTTTCTCCTGATAGAGCCGTTTGCCAGCGTGGAGGTGCAGTTGGGACGCGCGCAGGCGATGGGGTTCACCCACGCGGATATTACCGATACGAACGCGGGTGGCAGCATGCTGGGAACAGCGGGATTTTCGCCCACGGTCAGCCTCGATGAAAACCCGTTCGAGGTGAAGCGCCTCTTCGAAAAATACGGGATGACTCCTTCGACCGTCTGCGCCCATGCCGGCCTGCTGGAACCGAGCAACCCCGGCATCTACGGCACCGCCGAAATCATGAAAGCGGTCCGATTCGCCGCCGCGATCGGCATCAGGGACGTGGTCACGACCGACACCGACCCGCGTTCCGACTGGGCGCGCGGCCTTTCCTATGCGGAGCAGGTTTTTGTCATGGCCGAAAAACTTTGCACGCCGGTGAAGATGGCGGCCGACTTCGGCGTGCGCATCCTGCTCGAACCGCACGGGCCGGTCACCGATTCGATCAAGGGCCTGCAGGACGTGTTCGACCGCCTTGGAAACCCGGCTGCGCTCGGCGTGAATCTCGATACCGGCAATGCTTGGCTGGGCGGTGCCGACCCCGTAGAAATGGCCCGGGTCTTCAAAGACAAGATCCACCATATCCACTGGAAGGATCTCGGCGCCGAATGGGAAGCGAAGCGCGGCACCGAGTATGGCTGCGGCTTCTCGACCATTGCGCTGGGCGACGGCGTGATCGACATCAAAGGCGTGTGCGATGTGCTGAGGGATTGCAGTATCGAAAGCTCGACGCTGGAGATTGTCGGAGACGAATCGGTGCTGCTGCGTAGCGTCGATTATTTAAAAAAATGCGGAATGGGAGAATAACCATGCAGAACGAAAAACTACATAGACGCGACATGCTGAAGGGCGCCTTCGCGGCCGGTGCAGTCGCCGGGTTCCCGGCCATCATACCGGCCTCCG
>JBGSLE010000456.1:0-5292 GCA_041740875.1 Pontiella sp.
GGTGCCGTCGCTGAGGGTCAGGGTGATGGTGGTTGTGCCGGTTTGGCCGATCGCCGGCGTGACGGTTACGCTGCGGTTGGCTCCGATGCCGGTGACGACGACGTTTGCGGCGGGCACCAGCGTGGTGTTGGAAGAGAATCCGGCAACAGCCAGATCGTCCGGCCCTGATTCGTCATCGCCGACGGTGAACGGGATCGCCTTAGGCGTGCGCTCGTTCGTGGCTTGGTCGGCGATGGCGCTGATCGTCGGCGCATTGAGATTTGCAACGGCCACGGTGATGGAGCCGCCGTTGTCGGACAGGAACGCTTTTTGGGCCGTGGTGAAGGAGTTGTAGGTGTAGGTGCCCGGCCCGAAGGAGGTGCCGTCGATGGTGAGCAAGGTGATGGCGACCGCCGCATCGTTCCAATATTTTCCGGTGCCGGAGAGGACGATGCCGAAGGAGGCGTCGCCGGAGGCGATGGGCGGAAGGTTCAGGATGCCGTAGCTTTTCACATCGAAGATTCCCGTGAATCCCGTTGTGACGATTCCCTTTTCGAACTCGACGTTCGATCCGGTGGTGCTGGTGCCGAGGATGCCGATGGTGCCGCTGCCCGCCAAAACACCTTGGGCAAAGGTGACGTCGCGCAACGCGTTGTCGCCGCCCGATTTGATGGAGCCGCTGTTGAGGGTGAAGGTGTGGCCGGTGAGGTCGATGTTCATCCCGCCGTTGTTGTTCATGGTGATTTGCCCGCCATCCAACACGAGGTTGTTCATGACCAAAAGCGGGCCGAAGGTGCTGCCGGATAAAGTTCCGCCGGTCTGCACGCGCAGGGTGTCGCCATGGAACTGGGCGTACGGGGTTCCGCTCATGTTGACCGTCAGGGCCCCGGTCTGCCAGATATGCGTGTCGCCTTTGAGCGGGGCCATGCCGGTCGCCCAGGTCGTGTCGGCGGTGATCACTCCCGTCTGTACCGCCGCGATTGGTCCCGTTCCGGCCACGACGGCGTAGACAAAGGTGCGGGTGCCGTTGAGCGCGCCGTCGTTCGCGGTGAGTGTAATCGTGGTTTTGCCGGTCTGGCCCGCCACCGGCGTGATGGTGGCAGTACGGATGGCGCCGCTGCCGCCGAGGACGATATTGGCGACGGGAACCAGGGCCGTGTTGGAGGAGGCCCGGGTGACGGTCAGGCTGCCTGCGGCGGTTTCATTGTCGCTCACCATGAACGGAACCAGCGTCGGGCTGAGGCCATCCGAAAGCTGGTTGGTGATGATGCCGATCACCGGCGCATCGTTCACTGCGGTTAAAGTCAGATCAAAGGTTTCCGTGGTTTGGAAAACGCCGTCCGAAACGCGCAGCGTAATCGTCGCCACGCCGCTTTGGTTGGCGGCGGGCCGCACCGTTACCGTCCGTGTGGCGTTGCTGCCGCCGAGCGTAAGGTTCGTATCGGGAACCAAGGTGGTGTTGGAGGAGAACGACTCGACGGCCAGGTTGCCCGCCGCGACCAAATCATCACCAATCGTGAAGGCGAGCGCCGACGTTGCCACGTCTTCATTCACGGCCACATCCGCCACCGCACTGATCGTCGGCGGCGCATTGGCAACGACCGTCACCATACCGCCATTGTTGAGGAAAAAGGCCGGGAAGTCGGCATAGCCAAAGATGCCGTTGGTGTAGGTCGTGCCGCTGACGGAGAGCGAGGTGACGGACACCGCCGCATCGTTGGCATATTTACCCGTTCCCGCAATCGTAAGGCCGAACGAGGCGTCTGCAATCGGCGGGAGGTTTAAAATGCCGTTGTCGCTCACGTTGAACTGGCCGGAAAATCCCCGGGTATCGATCGTGGACAAAAACTCCACCATCGAGCCGGTCGTACTCGTTCCCGCAATCTGGATCGTTCCGCTACCGGTCAGCGAACCATTCCCCAGCTTGATGAACCGACCACTATCCGTGCCCGATCGCAACGTTCCGTTGTTCAGCGCAAACCGCTTTCCACTCAGGTTCATGGTCAGCCCGAGATTGTTGCCCATGTAGATTTCGCCGCCATCCAGCACGAGGTTGTTCAGCGTCAACGCGGCCGCCGCCACGCCGGGCGCAAATTGTCCGCCGGCTTGGATCGCCAGCGTATCGCCATGGAAGGTTTCGTTGCCGGTCGCCATGCGCAGGTTTCTTGCACCCGATTGCCATACGTTGCGGTCGCCGGAAACGGGCACTGAGCCTCCCCATGTGGTGGCGGTAGTGATCGCGCCGTCCACCGCTGCCGTCATCACCGACGGCTCGAGTACGGTCAGCGTGAACGGTTGCGAAACCGAAAACGGTGCAATCGTGGCGGAAATCGAAACGGTGGTGGTGCCGGTCTGGTTCGCGGCGGGTGCCAGCGTAATCGTGCGGTTCGCGCCGCTTCCGCCCAACGTTATGTTGGAGTTCGGCAATAGGGCCGGGTTGGATGAGTTGACGGTGATTGACGGCTCGGCAAACGAGGTAAGCAGCTCTGCGCCCAGCGCAAACGCCACCTTCGTTTCCCCGTTTTTCGCAACGGTCTGGTTGGCGATGGGACGGATGGCCGGGTCGTGGTTTCCAATGGAGTCGATCACCCACTTCACCTGGTGGGTCAGCGTGTTGGTGGCGCTTTCGGGCGTATGGTTGCCGTCGCGGGCACCTTGGCGGAAATAGACGATGTGGTCGGATTTATAATCGACGCCCTGCTTCATCATTTCGGCCCAGAGGTAGTGATAGGTCTTCTGCGTTTTCGGCAAATCCTCATAGGTTGTCGGGGCTCCGCCCATGAAGACGAAGGCGATTTTGCCGTTGTCTTGCGCCCACTTGGACATGGCCGCCATCGCCTGGAGGGTCTCCTGCGCATCCGAGAGCGTGGCGGGATCATGGTCGCCGATGTGGCACTCGGTGCCGACGCCGTCGAACTGTTCCAGGTATTCCTTCATTTCGTTGGTCATCCGCAGCCAGCTGTCGCCGTCCTGCCCCCAGGTTCTTCCGCCCATCAATTGGACGAGCTTGACGGTATCCTTGCTGGCCAGCGGCGGATTGGCGTCTTTGATAGCATTGCGGATGTCGGTGATCTCCTTTTGGGAGAGGATGCGTCGATCGATCGGGAACGGGCCGCCGAGTTCGCGATAATCCAGCCAGTTTTCGCGGTAGCAGAAGACGCCCGACACGTTCCAGCCGTAGCCTTCGTAGATCCTGATCCGGTTCACGATTTCCGATCCGTTGAACTCCTTGCCGAAATCGTAGGCTCCGATCTCAAAAAAGGCGTTGTTGGAGGTGAACAGGTTGCGCTTGGCGGTGGTGGGGTCGCCGTCAAAGTGCAGATAGCTCATCTGGCTTTTTGTGGTGGGATAGCTGTTGGGGTTGTTGATGTACTGGTTCAACAAATTCGAATCCTGTCCCAGGCGGAACGCGGTCGGTGCGGCGTGCGAAACGGATGCCGCGACCGCCAGCGTTGCCGCCAGGATCCTTCTTGTCGCTACGTGCTTTGCGTGTGTGGTCATTGCGCTTTTTTGGCTCCGGTCGAGATGCGGTCGGTCGATGTTTTATTCATCAGGGCTTCACGACCTGCACGCGGTAAAAACCGGAGGTTTGGCTGGCCGCGTACTGGATTTGGATCGCCTGGTCGGCAGCGAGCACGCCCGTGTTGGTGACGATGTTCCAATCCGCCGGATCGAGCTGCGGCGTGGTCCAGACGGTGTAGGCGCGTCCGGCGTATCCATCGAAGAGCAACTCGCCGGCGGCGCTGGGTTCGAGCGCAAAGATCGATTGCGCATCGGCGGGGTCGGTGCCGGCGATCGTTTCATCGCCGTCCGCCATGTGGTCCGCGTCGGAGTCGTAGGAGGGATCATTGATCGTTTCTAGCGGGGCGGGATAGGCCGCTGCGCTGCCGCCGACATACGGAATGACAAAGCGCGGATCGACGGGCGTGCCGACCGGCGCGCCGGTAATGTATAGGTCGGCGGCGCTGTTCGACAAGGGCGACTGCCCGTCCGGCGGCAACGCGTTGTACCACTCCATGAGCTTTGTCTCCATCTCGGCAAACTTTTCGGGCAGTTGAAGCCTTAGGTCGAAAAGCTCGTTGGGATCGGTGGCGAGGTTGAAGAGGCTCTTGTGGTTTCCGATGCGGTGGATTTTCCAGTCGCCGTCGCGCAGGGCGATCTCGTCGCCCCAGTCCCAGAAAAGGTGCTTGGTGCGCGCGATGGCGTTGGTCTGGCCGGAAAGGCGGGGAAGGATGTCCGCGCCATCGAATTCAGGCGGAAGGGTTCCGCCCGCCAGCTTCAGGGTGGTGGCGGTAAAGTCGAGGGTGATGACCGGCTCCTGAATGACCTGCCCGGCGGGGATATGGTCTTTCCAATAGGCAAACATCGGCACCTTCATGCCACCTTCCCAGAGCGAGCCCTTTTCGCCGCGCAGGGGAAGGTTTTCCGATCCATTCCACGCGCTGATCGACGTGGCGCCACCGACGGTGGTCCAAAACTTGGGCTGGCCGCCGTTGTCCCCGGCAAAGAAGATCAACGTGTTTTCCTCCAGCCCGTATTCGCGCAATTTGGCCATCACGCCGCCGACCGCGTCATCGACGGCTTTGACCAGTGCTAGGCCCTGCCGGCGGATAACGTCCATTTCGGGGCCATAGTTCGGATAATCCAGCGAGGGATAGTTCAGATAATAGGAGTCCGTCTTGCTGATGAGCGGAACGTGGGGTCCGAAAAGCGCGAGGTAGAGGAAAAACGGCTGGTCCTGGTTGCGCATGATGAAGGCCTGCGCGGCTTCGCCTTGGACGATGACGCGGTTGCGGCCGTCGACGATGGATTGCTCGGGCGAGAGCGTGTTGCCTGCCAAATCGAACGAGGCGTCGTAGGGACTGGTTGAGCCGTACCAGTAGTCCTGGAAGCCGCGCGCGCCGGGATAGTAATCGGCGCGGGCGCCGGGAAAGTTGGTGACGCCTGCCGGAATTTCCAGATGCCATTTTCCGATCATGC
The DNA here is from genome assembly GCA_041740875.1 of Pontiella sp. Taxonomy (GTDB): domain Bacteria; phylum Verrucomicrobiota; class Kiritimatiellia; order Kiritimatiellales; family Pontiellaceae; genus Pontiella. Next base: position 4,960 of record JBGSLE010000456.1, read on the forward strand.
AGGTGCGGTAGTCGCCCAGCGCGACGAGCCGCTCCGCGATCGTGGGCACCGTCAGCGGCACCGGGATCTGGCCCCAGATGTCGCCGTTCTGCCGCGTGCCGAAGGTGTTTTGCACGCGGCCCGACATCAGGCCGGAACGCGAAGGAACGCATTGCGGCGCGGTGGAGTAGCCCGAGCGCATCAGGGCTCCGCCTGCGGCCAGCGAATCAAGCACGGGGGTCTGGATGTTGGCGTCGATTCCGTGGATGCCCAGGTCGGTATAGCCGTGGTCGTCGGTGTAAATGATGATGATGTTCGGCAGGTTGTTGGTCGGCGGGGGTGGGGGCGGGGGAG
>JBGSLE010000457.1:0-2449 GCA_041740875.1 Pontiella sp.
CGATCTGCCACGCTGCAAGGCACGCTGGGCCGGTTGGCGGGAACGGATGCGTATTGGGTGACGGTTTCGGTGCCGGTCGACCGGCTGGAATGGATCACGATTCCTGGTAGCCCCGCACGGATCGTCTCCAACGGCGGCAGCGTCCGGGAAGGGCGCGTGATCCGGCTGCTGGGCGACCTCGAAACGGCGGGGCGGATGGCGCGGGTGCTGGTCGAGGTGGCCGATCCGCTCTGCCTGAAGCCGGAAAACGCCGGGAAGAAGCCGTTGCTGATCGGCGAATACGTGAAGGCCGAAATAGATGGCCGTACGCTGCAAGGGGTGTTCCGCATTCCGCGCAACGCGCTGCGCGAAGACGGGTTCGTCTGGCTGGCCAAGGAGGGCAAGCTCGACATCCGCCCGGTCGAGGTGCTCTGGCGCGACGCCGGGCAGGTGCTCGTCCGCGACGGGCTGGAGATCGGCGAGCACCTGGTCGTCTCCGACCTGAACGCCCCGATCCAGGGCATGGATGTCAAGCCTGCCGGGCACAAGGAGTAGCGCCATGGAGCTTGAAGAACAAAAACACGGCCCGATCGCCTGGATGGCGCGGAACTCCGTTGCGGCCAACATCCTCATGGCGGTGCTGCTCGTCGGCGGGTTCGTCGCCGCCATCCGCATCAAGCAGGAATACCTGCCGGAGGCGCAGCTCGACGAAGTGAGCGTCAGCGTGCCCTATCCCGGCGCCAGCCCCGACGAAGTGGAGCAGGGGATCCTGCTGGCGGTCGAGGAGGCCGTGCGCGGCATCGACGGCGTCAAGGAGGTCTCATCGACGGCGTCGGAGGGGAGTGGCTCCGTCCTCATCGAGGTGATCGAAGGCTTCGACGTCAACCGCGTCACCGACGATGTCCGCAACGAGGTCGACCGCATCCGCACCTTCCCGCTCGACGCCGAAGAGCCGGTCATCAGCGCCGCCAAGCGCAAGCGTTCGGTGCTCGACGTGATCGTGGCGGCGGACGTGGAGGAACCGGTCCTGCGCGAATTGGCCGAGCAGCTGCGCGACCGCCTGCTCCAGTCCGGCGGCGTCACCCAGCTTGATCTCTCGAATGTGCGCAGCTACGAAATCGCCATCGAAATCCCGCAGGACAAGCTGCGCGAACTCGGCCTGACGCTGCAGGAAGTGGCCGACATCCTCACGCGCAGCTCCGTCGAGCTGCCTGGCGGCGGGATGAAGACCGGCGGCGGCGAAATCCTCGTCCGCATCAAGGACCGGCGCGACCTCGGTCGCGAGTTTGCGCGCATCCCGGTCGTGACCGCGCCGGACGGCACGCAGCTGCTGCTGGAGGACATTGCCGAGATCCGCGACGACTTCGACGAGTCGGACAGGTTTTCCTTCTACAACGGCAAGCCCGCCGTGAGCCTGACGGTCTACCGCGTCGGCAAGGAGACGCCGCTCTCCGTCGAGGCCGCCGTGCTCAAGGTGCTCGACGAGCTGCGCGCGACGATGCCCGACGGCATCGAATATACCATCTGGGACAACAGCGCCGACAATTTCCGCGGCCGCATGGGGCTGCTGCTCAGCAACGGTGTGATGGGCCTGGTGCTGGTGTTTCTCCTGCTCGGCCTGTTCCTCGAACTGCGGCTGGCCTTTTGGGTGATGCTCGGCATCCCGATTTCGTTCCTCGGCACCTTCCTGCTCATGTCGGCCGCCGACGTGAGCCTCAACATGATCACGATGTTCGCCTTTCTGATCGCGCTCGGCATCGTGGTCGACGACGCCATCGTGGTGGGCGAAAACGTCTACCAGTACCACCAGGAAGGCATGCCCTTCCTGCAGGCCGCCATCAAGGGCACGAAGGAAATCGCCGGGCCGGTCGTCTTCAGCATCCTGACGAACATCGTCGCCTTCATGCCGCTCTACTTCGTGCCGGGCGCGATGGGCAAGTTCTACCAGAGCATTGCGCTGGTGGTCTGCTCCACGTTCACCATTTCGCTTGTAGAGGCCGTCTTCATCCTGCCGGCCCACCTCGGCCACCAGAAGGAGCTTAAAAACCCGCACCTCATCCACCGCCTCCAGCAGCGCTTTAGCCGCCGGTTCATCCATTTTGTGAGCGACATCTACGGCCCCTTCCTCGACCGCGTGATCCGCCAGCGCTACCTCGTCTTTTCCCTCGGCCTGGTGGTGTTGGTCCTGACCCTCGGCTATGTCAAGAGCGGCCGCATGGGCTTCGAGATGTTCCCCAGCGTCGAATCCGACATCGCCCTGTGCAGCTTCACGCTGCCCTACGGCGCCCCCGTCGAAACGACGGAGGCGGTCCACGACCGCGTCATCGCCGCCGGCAACAAGGTCATTGCCGAAATCGAGCAGGCGAGCGGCCGCCAGCTGGTCCTGGGCGTCTTTTCGGAGATCGGGTCCGGGTTCGGGAGCGGCCCGGGCGGCGGTCACGTCGCGCGCGTCACCTACCAGCTGCTCGAA
>JBGSLE010000458.1:0-4371 GCA_041740875.1 Pontiella sp.
AGCCGCCGCCGCTGATGGATGTCTCCGTCAAGATCGACTTCCTCGACCTCTCCCCCAAATCCGGCAACCCCGAAAACGGCGCCTTCATCCCCTACGGCTACATCGAAGACGAAAACCAGCGCCTGCGCCTCTACCAGCGCATCTCCGCCCTCGCCACCCGGCAGGAGATCGCCTTGATCAAACAGGAAATAAAGGACCGTTTCGGCAAGCTCCCCAACGAAGTCCAGCGGCTGATGCTCATCGCCGAACTGCGCATCGCCGCTGCCGACGGCGGCATCAAATCCATCGTCGTCCGCGACCGGCACGCCATGCTTTCAACCGACAACGACTACCTGACCATCGACGGCCGCCATCCGCGCCTGCGCGCCGAACAGGCCACGCCGATGCTCCAGGAGCTGATCCAGACCGTCGCCGACTGCGGCGGAATGCGCGCCTAAGGTAGGGACGCCTGTCCCTCGCGAGGGGCGTTGCTCCAGCGAGGGCTCACGCCCAGCCGTCCGCGGCGGAGTGGGACACTCCGCGATTCGGTAGGACGCCTGTCCCTAGGCGTCCGCGGCGGAGTGGGACACTCCGCCCTACCCAGTACGGCACAACTGTTGTCTGCTCCAGCAAGCACCGTTCGTTCTCGTAATCATCTCCTCGTGCTCGCCCGTCGGTCAACGTAGACGCGACGCCCCGCCCTAAAAAAACCGCCTCAAAAGAGTTCCATTCCGCCGGAAAATACGGCTAACCTTCGCATGTTTTTCTGGCGCGGTTTGGCATCGCCGCAGATAGCGGCAGGATCGTGCGGGAAAAGCAAAAGGGTACAATGTGCGCTCCAATTCCCGATCCAGATTACTAAACTACGGGACTGACCCCTCGGATGCCCCCTCGGAAAAACGACGCCGCCCGCAAAGGCGGCCTAATTAAAATAGACCGCACAATGCGGTCTAATAAACTGTTGGAGTAGGATAAAAATGGACCCAGAAGTTATAAGCCTAACGTTATGGGATATGTTCAAGTTTGCAAGATGGACTGCGTTCGTGATTCCTTTGATACTTGTAATATTTTCTATTCCAGCAGGAATCAAGGGGGTGGCCCACCCCGAAAGAAGGCCAACATACAGTAATTTTTTAAATGAAACTTGCGTGATTCTAGTTGCTATATTTTTTGTATTCCTATCGATGCAAGTAACTAGTTTTTTCTTCCACAATAATGGAGGAATGGATGGGCCAAGAATTAATGACCTTATGATGTCGTTGGGATCTAGCCTGTACTTGACCAGCATGGCCATAATCATCACGAAGGTGATTTCGATTTTATTAATGACCACTAAAACAAACTCCAACTAGAAAGTGGAGCCCAGAAAGTGTCAGTCCTATTATTTCGTCATTTTTCATCAAAGGGATCCGAGTACCAGTTTTAGTCAACCCCGCGCACTCCAAGGCGAATGCGCGTAATCGGATATCAAGGACGGAGCATCATCGCCCACCACGCCGACCCTTCGGGATAGGGCGCCGCAATGGCGACCGGTTGCTTGAGGGTGGGATGGATGATGTCGAGGCGGCGGTGGTGCAAGGCGATCTCCCCGGATGCCGCGATTGCCTTTGCGCCGTATTTTTCGTCGCCCGCGATCGGATGGCCGATGGCCGCGAGCTGGGCGCGGATCTGGTGGTAGCGGCCGGTTTCGAGGTCGATCTCCAGCAACGCCAAAGCGCCGACCTTTTGCAGCATGCGGTAGCGGAGCACGGCGCGCTGCGCGCCGGCAGCGCCTTCGCGGCAGAGCTCCGCGCGATGGTCCTCGTGCGAAAGCCAGTGGACCAGCTGGTCCGACGGCTTGGAGGGAATCCCTTCCACCAGCGCATGGTAGGTTTTTGTGCAGTGGCGTTGCCGGATGTCTTCGTTGAGCCGCGCCAGCGCCTTGCTGGTCCGGGCGAAAAGGACGATGCCGCTGACGGATTTATCGATCCGGTGGACCGCATTGAGGAACACGTCGCCGGGCTTGTTCTTGTCGACGCGCACCCACTCGCGCGCCCAGTCCTCCAGGTTGCGCAGGCCCGTTCCGCTATCCTGCGACAGCAACCCCGCCGGCTTGTTGAGCGCCAGCAGGTGGTTGTCCGCCAACAGGACGAGCGGCTGCAATGCGGCGGCGCTGTAGCCCGGCGCATCCATCAGCCGTTCACCCAACGGGCCCAGTTGCCGTTGGGCACCTCCATGGTGCCGGGTTTGCCGGTCAGGAGCATTTCGCCGCACGCGAGGGTTCCGCCGTCATGGTATTGGCGCAGCAGGTTGCTGAGCACGATCGGCGAAAAACCCGGCGTGTGCGAGGTGAGCAGGACGAAACAGGGATCGTCGCTGAGGACTTGGTGGACGAGATCGAGCGTCTCCATCAGGCTCTCTTCGATCTTGTAGAGTTCCCCCTTCTTGCCGCGGCCGAAGGAGGGCGGATCGAGCAGGATGGCGTCGTAGCGGGTGTCGCGCTTGACCTCGCGCCGCAAAAACTTGATGACATCGTCGACGATCCAGCGGATGGGCGCGTTTTCGAGCTGGTTGAGCGCGGCGTTTTCGCGCGCCCACTCGACCATGCCCTTGGAGGCGTCGAGGTGGCAGCATTGCGCCCCGGACTGGGCCGCCGCGAGGGTGGCCCCGCCGGAATAGGCGAAAAGGTTGAGGAAACGCGGTTCGCGGCCCTTTTTCCGCTGCTCCGCGAGGGTGGCGCGGATCCACTGCCACAGGGCGCGGGTTTCGGGGAAGACCCCCAAATGGCCGAAGTCCGTGGCGGAGAGCTTCATCACCACGCCGGCGATTTCCACCTGCCAGGCGGTGGAAAGGTTTCCCCGCCCCTGCCAGTTCAGCCCTTCGCTGCGGTCGAAACTCGCCACGGCGTTTTCCCATAGAAGGGGGTTCTTCGGCTGCCATACGGCCTGGGCGCAGGGCCGCGCCAGCACCACGTCGCCGTAGCGCTCCAGCTTGCGGCCGTTTCCACTGTCGAGCAGTTCGTATCCGTCGTTCATGGCAAATCTCCGGCGCTAGACCTTCCGGGCGCGGTCCTTGAAGAGGTTTTTCGATTTTTCCTGGCGCGGGTCGATGCTCGTGTGGGCGATGTTGACCAGGATGCCAACCATCACCCCGGAGATGAGCAGGCTCGATCCGCCGTAGCTGATGAACGGCAGCGCAAGGCCCTTCGTCGGCACGCAGCCGGTGACCACCGCGAAATTGATCAACGCCTGCAACGAAACCATCAGGGTAATGCCGAACGCCAGCAGGCGGCCGAAGTCGTCCCGCGCCTTGAGGGCGATCCGGATGCCGAGGACAAACAGGAGGATATAGAGCAGCACAACGGCAAGGGAGGCGACCAGGCCGAGTTCCTCGCCAATGATCGGGAAAATAAAGTCGGTGTGGGCCTCGGGCAGGTAGTGGTATTTCTGCATGCTGTTGCCGAAGCCGACGCCAAACAGGTCTCCTCCGGCGAACGCCCGCAGCGAGTTGATCAGCTGCCACGCCTTGTCCTGCTCGTATTTTTGGGGATCGAGGAACGCCAGGATGCGGCTCATGCGCTCCTTGTTCTGGAAGATAAGGACGACCACGCCCATGAGCCCGGCGAGGCCCGTCACCAGCAGCGGTGCGATGCTGGCCCCGCCGAGGAACATCATGCAGACCGCCACGGAGGAAACGAGCATGGTGGTGCCGAAATCGGGTTCAACGATGATCGGCAAGGCAAAACAGGCCAGCATGCCGAAAGGGATCACAATGCCGAACTTCAGTTCGTCGATCCGGCGCTGGCAGCGCGCCAGCCACCAGGAAAAAAGCACGATCACCGCCAGCTTGGCGATTTCCGAGGGCTGCACGGTCAGAGGGCCGATGCGCAGCCAGCGCCAGCTGCCGTTGATCATGGTGCCAATGCCCGGAATGCGCACCAGCACCAGCAGGATAAGCGAAACCGCCGCCATCGGAATGGCCAGCTTGCGGTAGAGCCGGTAGTCGAGCCGGGCGGCAACGGCCGCGGCGAAAAAGGCAAGCGCCAGCCACAGGAGCTGGCGCTTTATGAAATAACTGGCATCGTCGTACTTGGCGGAACTGGCACTGGCCAGAATCAGCACCCCGAGGGTCACGAGTATCAATACGATGGCAATAAACAGCGAGATGGTCCTACGCATCGATACCCGTTTCCTCCACTACTCGGCGATCGGAATGCGCAGGCGCTGACCTTCGCGAACCTGCGTTTCGTCGGTAATGTTGTTCATGCGCATGATCTCGCTCTTGCTGACGCCAAACTGGCGCGCAACGTCGTCAAGCGATTCGCCCGGGTACATGAGGTGGTCTTCGACCATGTCCACGGACATGGAGGGAGCGGACTCGACCGGTTCCACGGCATCGGCGGCCGGAGCCATC
>JBGSLE010000459.1:0-3394 GCA_041740875.1 Pontiella sp.
GGCGGCTTTGTCCATGACGCCGAAAACCCGATCGAATGCGACGTAATGATCGTCGATGAATCGAGCATGATCGACATCGTCCTCGCCGCGCAGCTCTTTTCCGCCGTCCCGCTGCACGCGGCGGTGGTGGTCGTCGGCGACGCCGACCAGCTGCCGTCCGTCGGCCCCGGCCGCGTCTTGCAGGATATCATCCAGTCCGGAACCGTTTCCGTCGCCCACCTCAACGAAGTCTTCCGCCAGGCGGCGACGAGCCGGATCATCACCAACGCGCACCGGATCAACCAGGGCCAGCTGCCCGAATTCCCCGAGGAAGGGCAGGGGGGCGATTGCTATTTTGTCGAGGCCGACGATCCCGAAAAGGCGCTCAAGCTCATCGGCAAGATGGTCAAGCAATCCATTCCGCAAAAATTCCGCTTCGATCCGATGGACGACATCCAGATCCTCACGCCGATGCAGAAGGGCGAGCTGGGCGCGCGCAACCTCAACGCCACGCTTCAGCAGCTGCTCAACCCGCAAGGAGAGCAGGTCGAGCGCTTCGGCATCACCTACCGCATCGGCGACAAGGTGATGCAGACCGAGAACGACTACGACAAGGAGGTCTTCAACGGCGACATCGGGCGCATCGTTCGCATCGACGACGAAGCCTCGGAGCTGGTGGTCGATTTCGACGGGCGCAAGGTGGCCTACGACTTCCGCGAACTGGACGAACTGGTGCTTTCGTACGCCATCACCATCCACAAGAGCCAAGGCAGCGAATATCCGTGCGTGCTGATTCCGCTCCACACCCAGCACTATGTCCTGCTCCAGCGCAGCCTCATCTACACCGCCCTGACGCGGGCCAGGAAACTCGCCATCATCCTCGGCACCAAAAAGGCGCTCAACCTTGCCGTCTCCCGCGCCGAATCGCGCGACCGCACCACCACCCTCGCCGAGCGGCTGGCCGAATTCGCCTGATTCCCCTGCGGCAATAGGCTTGTTCCCCGTTGCGAAAACATCTATTTTCTTTGCGGTTTTTAATGCGGGGGAGTGCTGCATGGCTTGCAAATTTAACGGATCGGTCCTGCTTGTTTCATGGCTGGTGGTCGCCGGTTGCCAAACCACCGGGATCGAGGATATTCCCTCGCTGGAGCGGCGGGCGAACCGCGGCAAGGCAGAGGCGCAGTGCGAGCTTGCCCGGCGGATGCAGGAGGGCGACGGCACCTCGACCAACCTGCAACTGGCGGCGGAATGGTATGGAAAGGCGGCACTCCAGGGTGATGCCGAAGGGCAATACCAATATGCCCTCTGCCTCCGGCAGGGCAATGGCGTGGAAACCAATTTGGAAATGGCCGTCGAGTGGTTTTCCCGGGCGGCCGGGCAACAGCATCCCAAAGCGCTCTACAGCCTCGGGTTGCGCTACAAGAATGGTGAGGGCGTTGAAAAGGACAATGGCCGGGCGGTGGCGCTTTTCCGCGAATCGGCGGCGTTGGGCGAACCCAAGGCGATCTATTCCTTGGCCCTCTGCCATACGAAAGGCGAAGGGGTCGAAACAAACCTGGTGCAGGCGGTGGCGCTTTATCGCCAGTCGGCGGAGCTTGGATACGACCGGGCCATGTATTCACTGGGCTACCGCTACGCGAAAGGGGAAGGCGTTGCGCAGGATGAGGCCGAAGCCTGCCGCTGGTACCGCCAGGCGGCGGAGCAGGGCTATGTCACCGCCCAATATGTGCTCGCGGGTAGATACCGCAGTGGCACGGGCGTCGAAAAGGATCTTGCCGAGGCGGCTTTATGGTACCGCAAGGCGGCGGAGCAGGGGCATTCCGATGCCCAGTATTCTATGGGCGTACGCTATGAAAAAGGCGAGGGCGTCGAGACCAACGCCATAGTAGCGGTTGAGTGGTACCGCAAGGCGGCCCAACAGGGCAACAAGCAGGCGCAGACCCAGCTAGGCCATTGCTACCGGCGGGGCGGCGGTGGCGTCGAGACCAACGCCGCGGAAGCCGTCGCATGGTACCGCCAGGCGGCGGAGCAAGGGTATCCCACCGCCATGTGGTGGCTATCCCGGCAATACGACCAAGGTTCGGGCGTGGAGCAGGATCCGGTGTTGGCTTTTGAATGGATGGAGAAGGCGGCGGAGCTGGGCGACGACGATGCCCAGAATTCGCTTGGCTTTCGGTGGAGCAATGGAACGGGATGTGAAAAGGATGCCGCCAAAGCGGTGGCGTGGTATCGGAAGACGGCGGAACAGGGCAACAAAACGGCCGAGTACAACCTGGCAACGATGCTCCGACAGGGCGAAGGGACGAAGACCAATCTCGCCGAAGCCGTGGAGTGGTATCGAAAATCGGCGGAACAAGGGTACGTCGAGGCGATGCATGCCCTCGGCCAACGCTACCAATACGGGGAAGGCACGGCGCAGGATGCGGGGCAAGCCGCCCATTGGTACCGCCAGGCGGCGGAGCGGGGAAACGGCTATTCCCAAAATGCGCTGGGCGCGCTGTATGAAAAAGGCTTCGGGGTGGAGCAGGATTATAAGCAGGCCTTCGACCTCTACTACCGCGCGGCGTCGGGCCAATCGCTCCCCGTCGCGATGTTCAACCTCGCCTACGCGTTTGAACACGGGGAAGGAACCGAAGCCAACATGGAGGCCGCGCTGGCATGGTACCGGAAGGCGGCCGATGCAGGATATTCCCCGGCGTGGAACCGGCTGGGGGATCTGCACTATTACGGGAAGGGCGTCGGGCAGGACAATGCCCTCGCCACGGAATTTTTCGGCAAGGCGGCGGAACTGGGATGGCCGCAAGGGCAATACAACCTTGCCTTTTGCCTCGGCCAAGGACTGGGCGTGGAAGAGGATGACGCGGCGGCGCTGGAATGGTACCTCAAGGCGGCGGAGCAAGGCCATGTCCGGGCGCAGTACGAGGCGGCGAGGGCATACGAAAACGGATGGGGTGTGGAAACCAATGATGTCGTCTCCGCCGTCCTCTGGTACCGGAAGGCGGCGGAGCAGGGCGACGCCTCCGCGCAAAACGCCATGGGCTGGGCCTGCCAGCACGGCGAGGGCGTGGCCAGCAACATGACCGAAGCCATCGGCTGGTACACCTTGGCGGCGGAAGAGATGAACGCCTCGGCGCAGAACAACCTCGGCGCCATCCATGGGCGCGGCGAGGGCGTTCCGCAAGACGATGCCGAAGCCGTTCGCTGGTACCGCAAGTCGGCGTTGCTTGGAAACCCCTATGCGCAGTTCAATCTTGGATGGCGCTACGAGCATGGAGAGGGCATCGAAACAAACCAAGCCGTTGCCTGCGAGTGGTACTACCGTGCGGCCACGAACGGGAACATTTCCGCGCAGAACCAGCTCGGCGATTGCTACTATTTCGGCAGGGGGGTTGAGCAGGATCGCGTCCATGCGGTC
>JBGSLE010000460.1:0-4319 GCA_041740875.1 Pontiella sp.
TGCCGATGGTCAAGGCGCTTTTGGACGGCAAGGGCACCATGCTCGAACAGCTCGGCCGCGAAATCACCGCCCTGCCCGACCTGGTGGCGTTGATCGACGACGCCCTCGTCGACGAACCGCCGATCAACCTAAGGGATGGCGGCGTCATCCGCCCGGGCTACCACGCCGAACTCGACGAACTGCGCGCGGCGGCCACGCTGGGCCGCAAATGGCTGGCGGATTTCCAAGCCTCGGAAATCGCGCGCACGGGCATCAAGTCGCTCAAGGTGCGCCACAACAAGGTGTTCGGATACTACATCGAGATCAGCAAAAGCTACCTCGACCAAGTGCCGGAAAGCTATTTGCGCAAGCAGACACTGGTGAACGCCGAACGCTTCATCACGCCGGAGCTCAAGGAGTACGAAAACAAGATCCTCGGCGCGCAGGAACGGTCGGTCGGGCTGGAGCAGGAACTCTTCACGGAAATCCGCCGCCAAGTCGTCGAGCGCCTCGACTCGATCCAGCGCAACGCGCTGGCGATCGGCCAGGTCGATGTGCTGGCCACCTTTGCCGAACGCGCCCTTTCGAACAACTATGCGCGCCCCGTAATGTCCGACGACGGTCGGCTCGAAATCCGCGATGGCCGCCACCCCGTGGTCGAGCAGATGCCGGAGGCCGAGCGGTTTGTCCCGAACGACACCCGGCTCGACCGCGAAACCCACCAGCTCATCATCATCACCGGCCCGAACATGGCCGGCAAATCGACCTACATCCGCCAGGTGGCGCTCATCGCCATCATGGCGCACATGGGCTGCTTCGTACCGGCGGCCGCGGCGCAGATCGGCCTCATCGACCGCGTCTTCACCCGCGTCGGAGCCAGCGACGACCTGGCGCGCGGGCGCTCGACCTTCATGGTGGAAATGCAGGAGACCGCCAACATCCTCAACAACGCCACGCCCAAGAGCCTGATCGTGCTCGACGAGATCGGCCGGGGAACCAGCACCTTCGACGGCATCAGCATCGCCTGGTCGGTGGCGGAATACCTCTGCAAGAACGAAGCGCTCCGGGCGAAGACCCTTTTCGCCACCCACTACCACGAATTGACGGATCTGGCGCTCATCCTGCCCAACGTGCAAAACTTCAGCGTGCTGGTAAAGGAGAAGGGCCATTCGATCACCTTCCTGCGCAAGATCGTGCCCGGCGCGGCGGACAAGAGCTACGGCATCCAGGTCGCGCGCCTGGCGGGGTTGCCGGCGGATGTGATCGACCGCGCCAGCGACATCCTGAAAAACCTCGAAGAGGGCGAGTTTGGCGACGGCGGCCAGCCTAAGCTCGCCAGAAAACGGCCCCACCGCCTCAAGGCCAACGTCTCCCAGCTCGACCTGTTTTGATTTTAAGCCAATACCCACTTGCATTGTTTTAACGGTTCGCCTTAGCTTATCGTGTTGGAATAACAAGGAAGAAGATTATGACTAAGAAGCAGTTCGGTGCATCCACCCTGTTCGTAATCCTTGGCCTGCTGTTCATCGCAGCCGTCGGCTTCCGCACCATCAGCACGCCGGAAATCTGGACGCACCTGGCGCAAGGCCGGGCCAACGAGCCGATCTCCTTCCTGGCGACGGACTCCGTCGTAAACACCACCCACCTCTACGACAAGCTGGCCTACGGCCTGTGGAACATCGGCGGAGCCCCCCTCCTGATCCTGCTAAACATCGGCGGGCTGCTAGCCGCGTTCATCCTGCTGGTCCAGGTCTCCAAGAAATGGGGCGGTGCCCTCAGCCAGGGCTTCGCGCTCCTGATCGCAGGCCACCTGATCTTCCAGACCGTGGACGTCGGCCCCCGGGTGGCCATGATGCTCTTCATCGCCCTCTTCATCCACCTGCTATCCACCGTCAAGAACCCGGCCATTCTCTTCGGGGCGCTGATCCCCTTGCAAATCCTCTGGACTAACATGCATGGTTCGTTCCTCTACGGGCCGGTGATCGCGGTATTGGCGGCTGTCCAAGCCGCCCAGGACACCAAAGGGGCCAACCGCAAAAAATCACAGGCGCTTAGCCCCGGACTGCTCGGTGCCCTCGCCGTGGCGCTGCTCGTCTCCACCTTGGCCAACCCCTACCTGTTCAAGCTCCACGAACAGGCCATCGCCAACATCAAATCCCCGTCGCCCGTCTACTGGTCGTCCCTTTTTATCGAATATTTCCAGATCCCGACCCTCAAGCCGCTCATCCTCTTCACGATGGTGCTCGGCGCAGGCGGGCTGATCACCCTCAAGAAAAAGCTCCCCTTCATGCTGACCACAACGGCCATCTTCGGCGCCTTCCTGGTTTGGACCTCGCCCCAGACGGCCATGCTTTTTGCGGTGCTCTCCTTCCCGTTCATCGTGCTCAGCCTGACGGCCATCAGCGAATATATCGAAGGGTCGCTCGCCTCGGTGCTGGGCAACCAGCGCAAATGGATCGCACCGGCCACGCAGGCGGGTTTTGTCCTGCTGGTCCTGCTCTCGCTGGCCCCGGTCGCCAGCAACTGCGCCTATGTCAAAACCGGCAGCGCATCCAATTTTGGCATTGGCGTCGAAGAAAACCTCTACCCGGTCGGCGCCGAAGACCTCATCAACCACCCCGCCTTCCCCAAGAAAGCCATTAACCTGGCGGCCGACGGCGGCTACCTCGCATGGAAGCATCCGGGCCGGAAAATCTTCATCGACTACCGCTCCGGCCGCTACGACCGCGAACTCCTCTCGAACCTCAACGACATGTTGCTGGGGAGCCCCAAGGCCTACGACGCCATCTACGACGCCTACCGCCCCGAAGCCATCATCATCAATACCCTGCACCCCTCCTCGGCCCAAGGCATCGTCACCTTGCTCTCGCAGCGGATCTGGAAATTGGCCTACTTTGACGGCGCAACTGCCATCCTGTTGCAGAACAAGGAATCGCTCGCCGGGTTGATTGGCGACACCGAAATCCAGCACGCCGGGCTCGCCCGCCTCGAAAAGGCGCGCGCCGACTATGCGGCCAAGGTCGAAAAAGGCTGCCGTGCAGGCAATCCGGCGGCGCTGATTGGATCCGGCAAGATCTTCCTGGCGTTCAACCGCCCAGCCGAAGCAAAGGCCGTCTTCTCCCTGTTGCTGCAAGGCAACACCGCCATCCCCGGCGCGTGGGTCGGACTGGGCAACAGCCAGTTGCTTTTGCGGGAATTCCCGGCAGCCGTTGAAACGCTCAAAACCGCCACCCAGCAAGTGCCCAACAGCGTGTTGGCATGGGCCAGCTACGCAACCGCCTGCAAATATGCCGGGCTCCCCGCAGAAGCCAAGCAAGCCGCCGAAAAGACCAAAAGCCTGATGGAGCGAAACAAGGCCCAGGCCGAAAAGGAAGCGAAGCAGGCGCCCGAGCCCGAGCCGGAAACCAAAAGCGAAAAGGCCGGGCTGGAAGACATGGCCGTTCCGACCAACCGCTAGGGCATGTCGATTTGGCTTCTTGACCGGTGCGGCGGCTCCCAAAATGAAAAGGACGGAGCGAACCCTCCGGTTCGTCCGTCCCGTCCCGTGCCGTTTTTGACCAGCCCTATCCTGCGGCGGTTTCCGCCTCTTTTTTCACGGTTTCGCCCTGCATCTTCCCGAGGAATTCCGGCAGGTCCAGCCCCACTTGCCTGGCCAGTTCATGCATGGGCGGCAGTGCGCCCATGAGGCGTCCGCCCAATCCGGCCAGACCGCCATCCTTGCCGCCGCCGTCCCAGACGATGATCTTCTCGATCGGCAAATCCTGGATGGCTTGCGCCTGGATGCCGGCGATTTCCTGTAGCTTTTCGATAAGCAATAGCGAGGCGGCCTGGTTTGCCGTCTGGCAGGCGGCCACGAGCGCTTCGTAGCCCTTGGCCTTGCCGTCGAGGATGGCTTTGACGCCCGCACCCTCGGCGGTCATTTTCGCCAAGTTTCCTTCGGCTTCGCCTTCCGCGATGCGAATCGTGCTCTCCTTCTGGCCCTGCGCCGAGATGATCATTTGCTCCTTTTCCCCCTCGGCGGAAATGATCAGGCGCTGCTTGCCTGCTTCTGCGTCAATGATGGTCTTGGCCTTTTCCGCCTCGGCCGCAATGATGGTCTGCTTCCGCTCCGCCTCGGCCACCACGATCATCGTTGCGTTGAGCCGGGCGGCTTCACGTTCGGCGCGGGCTTCTTCCGCCTTCTTTTCGGCGATTTCCTGCGCAACGCGGATGGCGCCGTCCGCATCCTTGGCGGCCGATTCCTTGCGTCCGCGCGCTTCCTGTTCAGCCACGGCCTGGTTGGCTTCGTAAGCGGCCTTCTTGGCGCGCGCCTCGGTTTCACCCAGCGCGGCCTCGGCGTC
>JBGSLE010000461.1:0-13726 GCA_041740875.1 Pontiella sp.
CTCGGGGCGGCCCGGCCTGCGCGCGTTTGAGATCGGTCCGGAAGCGTTCGAGGCGAGGATTCGCGGGGAGCGAACCGACCCGATCGACGCGGAGCGTGTCGTTCATGGAATCCCCGTCGAAATCCGCCCCGGTATAGGTGATCGTGTAGAGCCGCGAATCCCCGACGGATCGCGCGATGGTAAATCCGCTCCCGCTGCCACCCACGTCCAATGTATTCCCAGCTAGGCCCCACGGATTTAGTCTATTGAAATCCAGCACCGTAATGATACTCGCCTGCGCAACCCCTGCCATCAGAAGCGCCATGCCTGCCATCCATAGGTTTTTCTTCATCACATCTCCTTTAGCTTCTCTTTGCTCACGGTGCCGACCATGAACCCGGGGCAAAAGCGCCCCACTTTTCACTACTTACACTATCGATTATGCCTGAACTGAAAAATCGGTCTGAAACCGACGCAGCGGTCGGCATACCTGCGGCGAAGGCTTCTTATTCCTCCACGTAGGCCTGGTAGAATTCCGCGTCCGTCGAAACGGCATTGGTAACGCTGGCGGCGCTTCCGGTGCCGGCAATATTGGTGATAATGCTGCTCCAAGACCCGTCCAGCAGGTTGGATTTCGCCTGAACCCCGTAGGTCTGGTTGGAAACGGTTGGCCAACTCAGCACCACGTTGGTTCCACCCGGCGCCACCGCGATGGCCATACTGCCGATCGTGGCCGGTTCCGTTATCACCGTGACGGTCATGCCCCAGCTCACATCCCTTACGCCCCAATACGTGGGGGTATTCAATGGAGTACTATTCATTCTATCCCCGGTTATGTGCAAGGTAGAGGGGGTGTCACCGAGAGATTGGGACGAGCCAGTGCCCCAAACTCGACCGAATAGGTTGCTTCCCGAACCCACGACAAAACCATGGCCAGTGCCGGCGGGGTTAACCACCTCCGCATAGGAGAACTGGTCGAAGCCGTTAAACTCTACGATTCCCACACTCGACGATATGTTTGTCACCGAATAGATCAGCGTCGTTCCGTCGTTCATTTGTTCGCCGACACCCCACGCGTCTACACTATTGGTACCGTTAACCAACCTCAGGTCGACGTTAGCGATGGTGCTGCCAATGGAGGCCGTTGCGCCATTGGTCGTGACGTAGGCTGCCAGCGCGTGGTTTGCCGTAGAGCCCGTAACCGCATCGACCCGTACGCCAAAGGTCAGCGTGTCGTTCATGGAATCCCCGTCGAAATCCGCCCCGGTATAGGTGATCGTGTAGAGCCGCGAATCCCCGACGGATCGCGCTATGGTAAATCCGCTTTCGCTGCCACCCACGTCCAATGTATTCCCAGTTAGGCCCCACGGATTTAGTCTATTGAAATCCAGCACCGTAACGATATTCGCCTGCGCAACCCCCGCCACCAGCACCGCCATTCCCGCCATCCATAGTTTCTTCTTCATCGCTATCTCCTCCTGTTTTTTCTGTTCATGGCGCGAGCCATGATCCTTAAGAAAAACCACCTTAACCGACCGATTACCTGGCATACTCAAATGGGTGAAGGAATTCGTCAACCCGCAGCTTTGAAGCGTGCATCCGCACATATGAAACCCTGATCGGTATGCCTGACAGGGGCTATGGCCGCGGACCTTCGCCAAGTTCGTGCAAAGAATAATAAGCGGGTTTCGGCAAGCATTGCCGGTCGAACAGCAACGGATAGTCGGTTCGTCCCCGCATAGGCCAATCGTTGCGCCAGGAAATCCGGTCCGACAGACCCCAGAAGGTGACGCGTTCGACGACGTCGCGGTTTTTAAGCAGCACCTCGAAAATCGATCGGTATTTTTGCGCCTGCCGTTCCAGCACCTCGGCCGGAGCGCCGTCGCGGTAGGGATTGAGCTGGTCCTGCAACTCGGCATTAACGCTGATATCCGCGCCGCGGTAATCGTCCACCAAGGGCAGCACCCCGATATCCAGCTCGGTCAGACTCACCTTGACGCCGGCCGAAGAAAATATCCCGATCGACCCTTGCAACTCGTCCATGGAAGGATAGTTCAGATGCCAATGTCCTTGCATGCCGACGCCATGGATCGCCACGCCGTTCGCCCGCAGGCCACGCACCATGTCGGCCACAAAATCGGCCTTTGATTTAAAGATCATGTTGTAGTCGTTGTAGATCAACCGGGCATGGGGATCGGCCTCATGCGCAAAACGAAAGGCCAGTTCAATGTAGTCATCGCCAATAATGGTTCGCCACTGCGATTCGCGCCAATAGGCTTCGCGAACCGTCTGCGGGTTGCCGTCCTCGTCCTTGGGCAGTGTCTCATCCACGACCTCGCGCGTAAGCACCGCTTCGTTGACCACATCCCAATATGTAATCCGCCCCTTGTAGCGTCCGACCACGGTGTGGATATGCGTGCGGAGCCGTTGAATGAGCACGTCGCGCGAAACCGGCTGGCCCGCTGCATCTTGAAACACCCAGTCGGGGGTCTGCGAATGCCACACCAATACATGGCCCACCACCCCCAGCCCCTCCCGTTCGGCGAACGCCATGAATGTATCCGCCCGGCCAAATTCAAAGCGGCCCTCCTCCGGCTGGAGCGAATCCCACTTCATCAGGTTTTCCGGGGTCACGCAGTTAAATGCACGGCCCATCACCTCGAGCTCTTTTCGGTTTTCCGGGTCGGTATCGTCCAAATGGTGATCGCTGAAGGCTGCGCCGATCAGAAAATCGCCGTCATAGGCTTCCTTCAGGGCCGGAAGGGATCCGGCCCAGGTCGGTGCAACGGCCATCAAACCGCAGATCAACGCCACTGCAATCCCTCTCATGGCGTTTCCCGGTTTTCCCGCAACAGTTGCTGCATGTTTTCGATGATCGTTTTGTTTTCCGGATTCTCCGAAATGTTGGTGTTTTCATCCGGATCATTCTGGTGGTCGTAGAGCATGCGGGCTCCGTTCTTCCATTCCGAATACCGATAGCGCTCGGTCTGCACCGACTCGCCATCGCGGTAGCGGCTGAACACCGCCGGCTTCCATGAAGCCGATGGGTTATGCAGCAACGGAACAACGCTTTTCCCCTGTAGGTGCCCAGGCGATGGAATACCGGCCAGTTCGCAGAGGGTCGGATACACATCAAGGAACTCGACGAGCGCATC
Organism: Pontiella sp.; assembly: GCA_041740875.1. Lineage (GTDB taxonomy): Bacteria > Verrucomicrobiota > Kiritimatiellia > Kiritimatiellales > Pontiellaceae > Pontiella. The sequence continues at coordinate 3,135 of JBGSLE010000461.1, forward strand.
CGTGCGGGACGGTTTGATGCCAGGAGCCCGGATCATCAGGGGCACATGGAGCGCCGTGTTGAAAAGATCGTGCTTGCACCACAGCGCGTGTTCTCCAAGCTGCCAGCCATTGTCGCCCCACAGGACCACAATCGTGTTGTCTTGCATGCCCAGGCGATCCAGCTCGTCGAGCACCCGCCCGACCATCGCATCGGCAAAGCTGACGCAGGCGTAATAGCCGTGGATCAACGACAGGGCCAAATCATCAGGAATCGGCGCTTTGCCTTTTGGAATGTCGGAGAACGCGCGCAGCTCGTCGAAGTTGTGCATCGCCTCGTTCGGCGCCCCCCTGGGCTGGAACGGGTTCGGCGCCAGCTTCAAGCCATCGTGATCATATAAATCCCAATATTTTTTTGGCGCAACAAAGGGGAGGTGGGGCTTGGTAAAACCGACCGCCAGAAACGCGGGTTTTCCGCTTAGGCTGATTTTTTGCAGGCGGGCAATCGCGGCATCCGCGATCTGGCTCTGGCAGTACTTTTCATCCGGCACGTCGGCGCTTTCGTAGGACGGCCCCGGCATTCCCGGTGTAGTCCGTTGGTAATCGCACCACCCCTTGCCCGTGATGTTGGTATCGCCAAGCTGGGTCCAGGATTCCTTTTTGTCGGTGTAGAAATGGTACACCTTGCCCATACTGAAGGTGTCGTAGCCGTGTTGCAAAAACCACCCCGGAAGATCCGCTACATCCGGCGCATCCTTTTCCACCCACGTGTCATAATCAACGAACCGGGTCGGCGTCGGCCTCAAGCCGGTCATCAAGCTGGCACGCGACGCGCCGCAAACCGGCACTTGGCAATACGCCCGATCGAACAACGCGCCTTCACTCGCCAATCGGTCGATGTTCGGCGAGATCATTTGCTTGTCGCCGTAGCAACCCAGTTGCGGGCGCAAATCATCCACCACAATGAAAAGCACATTCGGCTTGGGCGCCGCAACGGCGGCCAAACCCGCTGCCAGCAATGCTAAACCAGATGACTTGAAAATGAATTTCCGCACCCCGACTCCTTTCATTGGACTGATCCCGTTGTAGGGACATAGTCCCGCTGCTTGAAGGCGGCGGAGGTGGCAAAATCCCGGCGATGGATTCCCATTGGAGCGTCTCCCTGTGTTCCTGTCCTGAAACCGGTGCTTCGATATGGGATCAAGTGCTACAACACTGAAACACGCATGTATATAAATCGTTATGAATTTAAAATCCGCAAATACGAAACCCGGCTCAGCCGTGCAACCGATCCAGCGACCTGGTTTCCGGATCGGAAGCCTGAATCAGACGTCCGCCAAGCCGATGGGGGTCACACCCTTCTTCAGGATGATGTTGCCGTATTTGGCCGTGGTTCCAGTGACGACGCAGGCGTAGGCCTTTTCGGCGCGAGCGTAGAATTCGAAGCGGCCGATGCGGTTTACGCCCGGCGCAGCGGGGGCATGCTTGCGGATCGCGGCGAGATAGTCGGCCTCGACCTGCGGATCAAGCGCATCGCCCTCGACCGCCTCCATCATGATCAGCGGATCGGCGTAGCTGTCGAGTTCGAAGAGCGGGATGATGCCTTCGAGCAGGTCGGGAATCTGCAAGCCATCGCCGCGCAGCACGTTCTTCGGACAAAAGGTGTGTCCCGGGAAATGGGCGTCAGACAATACGATTTCGTCGCCGTGCCCCATTTCGGCGAGGATTTTAAGTAGGTCGGGGCTGATGATTGGATTGATTCCCTTAAGCATGGATCCTCCGGAACGGGTTATGCATTCTTGTCGACGACGCGATGAATTTTAAAGGTGCGCCATCCGTAGAGCATGATGACAACAAAGCAAATCAGCGGCAGTACAAAGGAGGCGCGGACACTGGCGAGCTCCATGAAGCCGAGGTCGATGGCCGGCAGGTCGATGATCCGCCCTTGCAAGGGTGTCATAATGCAACCGCCGCCGATCGCCAGAATCAAACCGGCGGAGCCGAGCTTGGCGTCGTCGCCCAACCCCTGCAGCGCAATGCCGTAAATGGTCGGGAACATCAGAGACATGCAGGCTGAAACCCCGATCAGGCAGTAGAGGCCGCCGTAGCCTTCGATGAAGATGGTTCCAGCCGTCAGCGCTATGGCACCGGACGCCAGCAGGGTTAGCAAGGCCCCCGAGCTGATGTAGTGCAGTAGGAAGGTGCAGATGAAGCGGCTGGAGACGAAGATGATCATGGCCAGAATGTTGCAGTTCTGGGCAGTGGCCTTGGACAGGCCCAGTTCGAGCTCGCCGTATTGCACGACAAAGGTCCAGCACATGATCTGGGCTCCGACATAGAAGGTTTGCGCAATCACACCCTCGATGTAGGCCGCATTGTGGAAAAGCCGGCTCAGCGTGCCTCGCAGATCCAGGCCTCCACCATCGTCCTGATGCTCGCCGGGCGTGGTGGCCGGCAGCTTCCAGGCAAAGAGGAGAAGAACCAGCACTAGGAATCCGCCCATGAGCGCATAGGGCAAAGAAACAATGCCCAGATCCGATTTCTGAATGGCGATAAGTTTTTCCCCGGCAGCTTGCTGATGGGTCTGCAGGCTGGCGGATGGAATAACGCTCAATGCCGTTTTCGCCGCTTCAAAATCCTTTTGAACAGCGGCAACCAAAGCCGGAATTTGAACCATTTTTGCGGCATCGCCGGAACGAATTGACTCTGCGATTGCGGCTGCCGGAGCGGCCGCTTGGCTCAGGCTCTTTCCGGCCTCGTTCCATTTGGCAGCATCCGCATTTTCCAGCAACGCAGCTTCATCATTCAGTGCAAGCGTGAGTTCAAGCCCGCGGGCGTCTACAAACAGTTCATTGCGCCTGGCTTCGATTTCGGTTGGCTGGATGCGTTCCTTGACTTGCAGAACGACCGCCACGGCGCTGGCCGCCGCCTTGAATTTGTTGCCCTCGGGTTGGGCTGCGATAGCGGCTTGAACCTCTTCGGCTTCGCTGGCGTTTTGATTGTCCAGAAGCAACGTCCCGTTCTTAAGGGAGCCGGCAAGCGCCGTTGCTTTTTTGAACAGTTTTTTGCTGTTCTGCCAGTCCGCTTCCGCGGTTACCGATGCCAGGTCGTGGGCGGTTTTTATCTGATTCTCAATTTCCTGCACATGGATGGAAGTGCCTTCTTTCGCCAAGGTGTTCATCTGGCGGCGAGCCGATTCCGATGTGCCATTCAGGTTGGCCAGAATGAACATGCTGGCAACAAACATGCCGATAATCGAACCCATTGGGTTGAACGCTTGCGCCAGATTCAGCCGGCGTGTTGCCGTGCGCTCGTCGCCCATTGAAAGGATGTAGGGATTGGCCGTGGTTTCCAGAAAGGAAAGTCCGCTGGTCATGACCAGATATGAAAGCAGGAAGAGCGGATAGGACATAGCCATGCCGCTGGGAATAAACATGAGGCAGGCCAGAGAGTACAGGGCCAGACCAATCAACACCCCCTTCTTGTAGGAAAATTTCTTGATGAAGATGGCCGCCGGAATGGCCATCAGGGCGTAGCCGCCGTAGAAGGCCGCCTGAACCAGCGAACTTTCGAAATTGCTGATCAGCAGGATATTCTTGAACGCCGCCACCATCGGGTTGGTGATGTCGTTCGCAAAGCCCCACAACGGGAAAAGGAGCGTCACCAAAACAAAGGTAACTAGAACCCCGGGCGGCACAACAGGCACTTTTTCATTCGAATTCTTCATCCCATCTCTCCTTGCATTATCCACTCTTCATTAAACCGATCCATGCCGCCACTGGACGCAAACGCTTCCACCGGCAGCATACAGTACCACCCAAAAAAGCAACGCGCATGGCGTGCAACTATTTCCCTTACGGCGCAACAACCTTGGCGACCGGATCGGCGATTTCGACGCAGATGACAGAAGCCATCTTGTCGGGCGCCTCCGCCGGCAGTTCGAGCACCGCGCCGGCGTCCGTCTGGTTAAACTTCAGTTCCTTTCCGTCCGCGAGCAAATACGCCTTAACGACCTTGCTTTGCAGTCCGGGCAGCAACAGCTTTCCATCCTTCGGCCAGTTGAAGACGATCGGATAGAGCTTGCCGGGCTTGGCGGTGCAGCGCCAGTCGTTGGCGGAGGAAACCAGCGTCTCCGCGCCATACCCGCTCACGCCCTTGACGGCCTCGCCGAGTTCCGCGCCGAACGGCGTGGCGGTGGTTCCGTAGATGGCATCGCCGTTGACCTTCATCCACGCGCCGACTGCGGCGAGCCGCTCGATGCTCGGCTCGGGGATGAGCCCTGCGCTGGTCGGGCCGACGTTGAGCAGGTAGTTGCCGCCCTTGCTGGCAATGTCGCAGAGGTTGAAGACGAGGGTCGCCGCGGGTTTCCAGTCGTGGTCGTCGCTCTTGTAGCCCCAGGTGTGGTTCATCGTCATGCACGCTTCCCAGTCTCGGCCGGGATAGCCTTGGGCGGGAATCTTCTGCTCGGGCGTTTCGGTGTCGCCCTTGTAGTCGCCGCCGAGGCGGTTGTTGGTGATCAGGTCCGGGCGAAGCGACTCAACCACGTCGTAAAGTTTTTTGGCGCGCTCATGGTTCATGTCACTCGGCGTGTCCCACCAGAGGACGGCGGGGACGTCCGGGCCATAGTTGGTCAGCAGTTCCTTCACCTGCGGCACGGCGGTGTGGGCGATGTAGTCGTCCATGTCGTGCTCCTGCGCGGGATCCCATTTGCCGTCTTTCCAGGCCGCGCCGCCGTTGTTCCAGTCCTGCGCCTGCGAATAGTAGAAGCCGAGCCGGATACCGTACTTGCGGCAAGCTTCAGCAAGTTCCTGCAACGGATCGCGGTTCCACGGCGTGGCATCGACAATGTTCCACCTATTGACCTTGGTCGGATACATCGCAAAGCCATCGTGGTGCTTGGTGGTGATCACGATGTATTTCATGCCGGCGTCCCTGGCCATCTTGACCCAGGCGTCGGCATCAAACTTCACGGGGTTGAACTCCTTGGCGAACTGCTGGTATTCGGCCATCGGTATTTTGCCCTTGTTCATGATCCATTCGCCGATGCCCTTGACCGGCTGGCCTTGATAGAATCCGGCAGGCACCGAATAGACGCCCCAATGGATGAACAAGCCAAACTTGGCTTCGCGCCACCACGCCATGCGGGCGTCGCGCTGCTCCTTGGTCTCCACCTTGTCCGTCTGGGGCTTGCCGCCCTCCTGTGCATGCACCGACGACGCGCACGCCACCAGCAATACCGCCGCAACCATTTTATTTAGCCGTACCATAAGCCAGTCTCCCCATGTTTGTGTTGGATAAATCCTTCACCGCCGCTGCTTATTGCAATCCGACGGGATCCCCCATTTCCTTATTCAAACCATCAAGGGCCGCATGCAGTTCCTTGAGCTTCGCGGCATATTCCGGATTGTTCGCCAGATCGTTCATTTCCTGCGGGTCGGCCTTCAGGTTGAAGAGGCGACTCACCTGGATCGTCGGATAGTGGATCAGCTTCCACCCGTTCATCGTGACCATGCGCTGAGTGTTCATGTAGGCGCCGTAGATGGCCTTGTAGTGTTCCGTTGTCTCCCCGCGCAGCAACGGCATGAGGCTGTTGAATTCCACATGGTCCGGTTTCGGGGCCTTCGCCAGATCCAACGAAGTCGCCATGGCGTCCTGGAGATAGACCGGGACGTTGATTTTTTGGCCGTTTTTAATGCCCGGCCCGACGATCATGAAGGGTACGCGCACGCTGTCGTCGTACATGTTCTGCTTGCCCGCCAGCCCGTGGTGCCCGACGGCGAGCCCGTGGTCGGCCGTGAAAATAATGTAGGTGTTGTCTGCCTTGCCCGATTTTTGCAGGGCGTCAAGGATGCGTCCGATTTGGTCGTCCATGTGGGTGATCGATGCAAAGTATTCCTGCCGGTTGACCTTCACGGCATATTCGGTGCGCGGGTACGGCATCAGTTTTTCATCGCGCAGCTGCTTGCCGCAGATCGCCTCGGCATGGGGGTATTCGGGCAAGAAGTTTCCGGGAAGCTGGATCCGTTCGAGCGGGTAGCGGTCGATGTATTCCTTCGGCGATTGCCGCGGATCGTGCGCGGCATTGAAGGCGATATACATAAAGAACGGCTCATCGCGTTCTTTGGAATCTTTCAGGAACGCCTCGGCGTCATCGGCCACGACCTCACTCCAGTGCGTGCCGCCCTCCCAGAAGCCGCCATGCTGTTTATCCCACGGCTTCCAGCCGGTTTCATAGTCCTGCGGACTTTTCGGACGGTTGTAGCCTGCGGGCGTTTGCTTCGGCATGCCGCCCCTGACATCCTTGACCTCATCGAAAACCGCTTCGGCGGAGAGGCTGACGTGCCACTTCCCCGTCATGTAGGTGCGGTAGCCCGCCTGCTTCATCCGCTGCGACCAAAACCGGCCCTCGTCGGCCCACTGCTTCATGTCCGCCTTGTTGTCCAGTTTATTGGCATTCCAGACAAAGCGACCGGTGTTAAGCATCGCGCGGCTGGCCACGCAGACCGCTCCGCCCCACGCCCCCATGTTGTAGGCGTGGGTAAAGGAGGCCCCGCGTTCGACCAACGTGTCGAGATGCGGCGTGTCGATATCCAGCATCCCGTAGGCTCCGATGGTTTCGTAGCTCATGTCGTCGGCGAAGATAAACAGGATGTTGGGTTTTTCCGCGGCCGAACAAGCCATGGAAAGGAGACCAATCCCCGCGCCGAGCAACACCGGCTTTAGACTCCCCATGGCCCTTTTGCTCATCATTTTCCGTTTTTCCACAATGCAATTCCATCGGTATCGTTTCGGGATTCCGGACCGTCCGTGCTACGCCCTTTCAGGACATCCGACTTCAACTGCAACAACAACCGTTCTACTACTTCCGGATGCGATGCGTACAGATTGTTCTTTTCGCCGGGATCGGCCTCCATGTCATAGAGCTGCGCCGGAGAGGCTCCTTGCGCCGCCTCTTTTTCGGTCGGCGAAGACCACCCGCCAGAGCCTTTCGCCAATAAGAGCTTCCACTTGCCCTGGCGGTAGGCGAAATGCCCGCTGATCGAATGATGGATCACTCCGGCACGCGTGGAGACAACCGGCTTACCGAACAGCGCGGGCAAAAAACTCACGCTGTCTTCCGCGCTTCCGGGCGGCAGCGTCTTTCCCGCAATCTCGGCCGTCGTGGCAAAAAAATCGGTCAGGCAAATCAACTGATCGCTGGTTGAACCGGGCGCGATCCTGCCGGGCCAGCGGACGATGAAGGGCACGCGGTGCCCTCCGTCCCACAGGTCGGCTTTGGAGCCGCGCATATCGGCGCTCGGATAGTGGCCCCGGGCTTCGAGCGCCGGAATGTCGGCCGCCTTCGAGCAGCCATTGTCGCTGCTGAAAATCACGAGCGTGTCATTCGCCAGGTCCTTTTTGTCCAACGCGTCCAGAATGGTCCCGACCGCGGCGTCGGTCTGCATCACGAAGTCGCCATATTCCCCGAGGCCGCTTTTACCCTGCCACTCCGGGGAGGGCACGATCGGCGTGTGCGGGGAGCCCAGCGCGACATACAGGAAAAACGGGCTCTGGTCGTTGGCACGGGCATCGATGTATTCGACCGCCTTGCGGGCGAGCCGGGGCAACATGTTGATTTCGTCGTCGTGGGCGATGACGGCATCGTTCTCGATCACCGCCTTCATGTCCCGCGCATGATGGAACCCATGGTAATAGTCGAATCCGCGGGTAACCGGACCATCCGGAATGGTGGCGCCGACCGGGGGGATTCCGTTTTTCATTTTCTTCAGCGGAACACCCGATACCGGATCCAGATATTGAAAATCCAGATGCCACTTGCCGATGATCGCCGTGTGATAGCCTTGGGACTTTAAAAAGCCAGCCACGGTTGGCCGATCGGCGGCAATCAGACAAGGGGAAAAGCCCTCCACGACCCCCTTTTGAAGCCGGGTGCGCCAGCTGTAGCGCCCGGTCATCAGTCCATACCGCGTCGGCGTGCAGACCGATGCACCGGAATGCGCGTCGGTGAATACCATCCCCTCTCGCGCGAGTCGGTCAATTCCGGGCGTGGCAATTTTACCCCGCTCCGGATTCAGGCATTGCACGTCGCCATAGCCTAGGTCGTCGGCAAGAACGAAAATGATATTCGGACTGCTAGCGGTCGGCATGGCGTAAACCGCCATGCCTACCGACAAACTTGCTACGATGGCAACCAGGCTAATCGCGCAATTCATTTCCATTTATCCATAGACCGGTCCGTAGGTCTGGCACGCGCGGAAGTCGGCGCCTTCCTGCCCTGCGGTGCCGAACGAGCTCCATGCGCTGGGCCGGTACACCGCATCTTCTTCCACGTTGTGCATGAATACCGGAATCCGGAGCATGGAAGCAAGCGTGATCAGGTCGGCGCCGATATGCCCGTAGCTGAACGCGCCATGGTTGGCGCCCCACTTGGCCATCACTTCATAGACGTCCACAAAGGCGCCCTTGCCGGTGAGGCGCGGGGCGAACCAGGTGGTCGGCCAGGTGCTGTTGGTGCGGTTGTCCAATGCCGCGTGTACATCTGCGGGCAGCTCCACCGTCCAGCCCTCGGCAATCTGCAAGACCGGGCCGAGGCCCTTGACGAGATTGACGCGGCTCATCGTGATCGGCATGCCGGCCTTGGTCACAAACTTGGAGGACCAGCCGCCGCCGGGGAAATATTCCGTGACCGAAGGATGCCACGTGGTCGCATCGAGGCACGCCTTGGCTTCCTTCTTGGCGATCTCCCAGAACGGCTTCATCGCGGGCGCGCCGTCCTTGGTTTGGCGGCCGCTGCCGTCGAGCGAGGCGGAGCCGGAGTTGATCAGGTGGATCAGCCCGCCGGCGGCAACGCCGTCCACTTCGTGGCCGGTCACGCGCTTGATCGCCTCGGGGCTCCAGTAGGTGCGCACGTCGGCAAAAACCTGGGCCGTGTTGGTGAGCAAATAGCTAAAGAGCATCGGGACGCCGTTGAGGCTGTCGTTCTCGGTCGCCACCAGGCTCGGCATGCGGATGCCGTTCCAGTCGAAGAAGCTGTTGGAGATCGCTTCCATGAAGTCGCCGTTGGCATAGGCATCCGTCCAGTGGCGCTGGCCCTGGAAGCCGGAAAGGATGGCGTTGTGGCCGCGCGCCTCCTCCTTGCAGCCCATTTTGGCGAGCTGGTCGTTTCCGTACATCAGGTCGCGGGTGATGATCGCCATCTTGACCGACTGTTCCCATTCGCTGTTGAGCTGCTTGCGGGAGCGCTTGGTCTTGGCGCCGTTCGGATCGTGACCCTCCTTGCAGTTTTCCTTCACCCACTTGAGGGCCTTGGCATATTCGGCCTTGTCGTAGATGCCGTCGCGCATGCGGCGGGCGAATTCCGTCAAATCGACCGCCTCGACGCGCATGCCCAAATAGTCTTCGAAGAAGGATTGGTCGACGATCGAGCCGGCAATGCCCATCGAGCAGCCGCCCATCGAGAGGTACGACTTCCCGCGCATCATCGCCACGGCCAAGCCGGCCTTGGCGAAGCGGAGGATTTTTTCGCGGACGTCGGCGGGAATGGCGCTATCACCCGCATCCTGCACATCGCGGCCATAGATACCGAAGGCCGGCAGCCCCTTTTGCGTGTGGCCGGCCAGCACCGCCGCCAGGTAGACCGCGCCCGGGCGCTCGGTGCCGTTGAAACCCCATACGGCCTTCGGACGCAGCGGATCCATGTCCATCGTTTCGGAGCCATAGCACCAGCACGGCGTGACGGTCAGCGAAACACCGACGTTTTCGGCCGCGAACTTTTCCGCGCAGGCGGCCGCTTCGGCCACGCCGCCAATGCAGCTATCGGCGATCACGCATTCGACCGGCTGCCCGTTGGGGTATTTCAGATTTTCACCGATCAACCGCGCGGCGTTTTCAGCCATCGCCATCACCTGGCCCTCCAGCGATTCGCGCACGCCGCCGTAGCGGCCATCGATAGTCGGACGAATCCCGATCTTGGGAAGCTGGGTAATCCACGTTTTTCCGTTTGCCTTCACATCAGCCATGACATGCTCCTTGGTTTCGATTGATGGCCCATTAAACAGGCGCGCGGCAGACTTGTCGGTCGATTTTCAGAGTGGTATATTTCTCACATTCAAGGAGTTTCCCATGGACGAAATCATCAGTTACGGACGGTTCCGCTGCTCGGAACTTGCCCCCCACAAGAACCGCGGGATGGAGATTACCTACATCGAGAGGGGCCTGCTCGAGTGGATGGTGGAAGGTGTCGTCGAGAAGATCGAGCCCGGATCGATCTTTTTCACCCTGCCGTGGCAGGTGCATGGAAGCCTGAACCCCAAAGAGCCCGACAACACCATCTGGCACGTCCTGTTCCACTTGGACAAGGACTATCCCGCCCCCGCCCCCACGATCCGCTTCCCGGCATCGTTCGGTTTCAGCAAGGAGGAGATGGAGATTCTCGGACGCGCGTTCGCGAGCAGCGCCCACCATGGCTTTCCGGCATCGCCGGCCATGCGGAGCCTCATGCCCGCCTTGGTCGGCGAACTGCAAAGCGCCCACGAATTGCGCGAGGCCCACACCAAGACCCTGCTCCGCGCGGTATTGGTCGAACTCAAGCGCATCGTCACCGGCGAGGTGGTCG